>NZ_JBEGHD010000004.1:0-246037 GCF_049334165.1 Halocola ammonii | reverse complement strand
GGGTAAACAGAGATTTGAGAATCTTTGTTTCGCTCGTCAACTGAATCAACGTCATCATCAATTAGAATAAGCTCTTCCGAGAAAGATTCAATTGCGTCAAATTCAGGATCGGCCGAACTCACATCTATTTGAATCATTCCTGTGTGAAATTCACCTTCGACTGCTTCATCATCAAATGCAGTGATTGAAACATCAAACATTTGGTCACTCAGCGGTTCAGAATCATCGAACGTAAAAACTACAGGCACTCCCTGGCCATTTCCTAAATCTAGTTGATCATCCGGAGTTAAGGTGACTTCAACAGATTCAGCCGGTAATTTTGAAATGAACAGATGAGAATTGAGAGTTTCACCCTCAGGAATCGAATCAAAATAAGGAGTTTGAAGATAAACTTGAGCTTCCTGTTCTGCTAATTCTCCCAGGTTGTATTTGCAAAAGAATCCTTCTTCTGCAGCATTGCTTCCAAGAGTTTGATTACCATCTTCATTTGCAAAAATGAAGTTCGGATTGCTTTGGTAGTTTCCTCCTAAAAAGAGTTCTTGATTCTCACTAACATAGAATTCAGTTCCGGTGATCTCTCCTGATTCATTGGATATGAATGAAGCCCAATCGCTTTCACTATTAGCCTTAATCCGCTGAACATAAATGTTGTCATTTGTAGATGTTGTATAGGTGTTCTGATCAGTGGACATGCTTTCGTCAAAACGGCCATATAAATATATATCGTTTGATGCTTTGATTTGTGCATCATAAAGGCTATACCCGGATACATGTTGATTATAGTAAACTAAAGACAGTTTTAGATCTCTATTAAATTTTAATACAACCGTTTTGTTGTCTTCTCCTTCAGATAAATCTATATCAAACTCATTAGAATCTAGATCTGTATAAATTAAAGATTCATCATCGGTTGTCAGAGTAATTAAGAGTTCACCATAATCATTTAGTGTGTAACTGCTGAAGCTAGTTGATTCATTACCTTCAATAACAAAATAATTTATAAGATTTAGATTTTCAGAAGAATAGAAAGGAACAACCAGACCAGTTTCATGTTCAATGTTAATCAAGGTACTCTCGTCAATTCCAATATCCAAATTAGAGGTTTGATCGGATCTAATTGCTAAGAGGAACTTATCATTGAAAGGAAAAAAATGGGCTTTGGAAACTCCTTGAGTTGCAGCTGTATTAAAAACCTGATCCCATTCAAGATTTCCTGTCTCAAAGTTGAGGGCCATAATTATGCCACCACTAGTATTGCTGGTCGAATATGAAATGTTCTCACCAAGTGGATCAAAAGTTAATCCGTCCTGGGCTGCGAGGGAAACAATAACATTATCTCCAGAGAATTCAAAATCAGTAGGACCTCCTATAAACCCTGGTACAAATTGCTTGATCCATACGGGTGAGCCATCTATATTATACAATCCCAAAAATCCATCTCCAATAATTGATTCAGAAGTCAGAATTAATTCAGCCTCACCCGTCCTGTCAAAATCGAATGAGCCTTTAAACCTTCCGGCTACCATGAAAATTGAATCGTTTAAAAATTTGACCTTATTGATAAAGCTACCAATCTTCATGTGAAACCAAACATTTCCGTCAGATTCATAAACCACAACAAAACCTTGAGCACTCTCAGTCTCCTGAGTTAAGATTATACTCTCTGCTCCTATAGCTATATCTGTACTCTCATAAAAATGTCCTGCAATCAAAGCTCTATTTAGAACATTAGAATATTCTACATTCGAAATGCGATCATTAAAACTCGTATTCCCCGAACCAAGGCCGTAGCTCTGGCCCCATTCGAAAGTTTGGGCAAAGAGTGCAAATGGTGTTAAAATGAAGAAGAGCAAAAGGAGCTGTTTCATGGCTTTGTGTTTTAAGTTTTTCAGTTTAGAGCAGGAGTAGTTTGGTAGTGAATTCATTTTTGCCAGTGTTTACCTGCATAATGTATGAACTTCTGCGAAGATCTTCTACAGATAGTTTCTGATTTTTAGGATGGTCTTTAATTTCAAAAACTACCCGTCCATTGGCATCAATAATTCGAATGAGGTCGATGGTTCTCCCTGAAAGGTTTTCTGGGTAATCGATGGTGATTTCATCGGTAGCCGGGTTTGGGTAGACTGAAATTTGAGCATCTGAATTTTGCTCTTCAACTGCGTCCGGGTCGTTGTCGATAATGTCGAAAGTGATAGTCTGGTCTTCCAGGCTGGTGAAGTTTGATTCTCCAGAAGAAGTGAAAGTAATTGCTCCTGTGTGATCTCCTTCCACATCCTGATCATCAAATGCCGTAACATCCAAATTCATGATTTTTTCACCATCGGGTGTGAAAGTCAACTCAACCGGTTGTCCGGCTCCGTTTCCTAAATCGATTTGCTCGTCAGGTGTAGCTTCTACAACCACATCTTCAGAAATTTCGCGGTTGATGGAAACATACACCAGCGAAGTAGCCCCAGCTTCTTCAATTTCCGTGTGAAGGATTGGAACATTCAGAAAAACTTCAGCCTCATTGGGCTCTTGCGTGTAGCGAGCGAGAAAACCGTTTTCCTCTTCGAAGTTTCCAACCAGTTGCGTGTTCGCAGAAAAATCAAAATCGTGGTTTCCGGTGTAGTAGCCGGATATGAGAATGTCCTGCTCTTCATTAACTGAAACGGAGTTCACTTCCAGTTCTCCTTGTTGGGAAGGGATGTTGTGTGCCCAAACCAAGTTTCCAAGTGGATCGAGTTTTAGTATGAAGCCGTTATTTAGGGAAGAGGCGTTTTCTTCAAACATTGCTTCACCTTCATAACTTAATACGCCTCTGTAATAACCCACAACATATAAATAACCAAACTTATCGATGATCAATGCTTCGGATTCAACTGCTAAATCAGTCTGAGTAATTTTGCTAAGCCACTTTATAACACCATCACTATCTTGACTAATAAAAGAATGATAATTCACATTGCCACCCTCTGAAATTAGAAGAAGTTCTTCTTCAGAGCTTGTGAAAAACTCCAAGTTCTGTCCTCTACAACTATGCGCGGTAATGGACCCATGCTCTTTATGAGTAACCGTTTTAAGGGGTATAGCAAGATCTCCATCTTCAACAGATTTTAAGGTTGAAAAATTTGAAAGCTCTTGGTTATTCTGAGAATAAAAACCCAAGAAAGAGCCAATATTGTCGTTATAATTAATTTCATTTTCTGCAGCAATTATTGCCACATTCAAGTTTCCAGAACTTACGGCCATGGTAGGTGAAAATTGATCATTAAGAGTAGTTAAAGATCGGATTTGACAGAGACCATCGTTTAATCCAAAGATATGGCTCCATTCCAAAGAGCCGGTTTCAAGATCAACTCCAACAAGAAAGGAGTCTGTGCCATCCTCATTTAATACAACCTGTGTGTCTCCAGATGTGGTAATAATTAAATCTGTATTAAAGAAAAAGCCGCCTATGAGGACTTGAGAATCGAAAGTAACCATATCCGCCATACCAATACCAAAGTTAGAGCTAAATGTGGCTACCCAGTGAGGAGCTCCATCTGTCGAGTATAATCCTACAAATCCATCACCTACAACTTCTCCTTCATACATAAGACTATCTGAAGGACGAGGGTCAAGGTCAGTTAGACCTGCATAAACTCCCATGACAAGCATGGTCGTATCAGAAAGAAGAATTACATCACTAATTGCCGGTTCGAAACTTATATAACTCGACAAACTCCAATCTTCTTGATTATAAATTGCAACAATTCCTTGAGAAATATCATCTTCTGGTGCACTGACAGTGGCGGTGTTTGACCCAATGTCCAGATTTATTTGTTCGTAATATCTTCCTGCTACCACAACTTTGCTCAGTTCATCGTAATGTTTAGAAATTCTGACCCTATCATAACTAGCACCTTCAGTAGAACTCCCATAACTATGCACAAAATCCAGATCCTGTGCGGAAGTTGAAAAGAAGGTGAGAAGGAGTGTGAGAGCGGTAGTTAGAGTTTTGATAGTCATGTGTGTTCAGTTTAGAAAATTGTCGTCTATTGCACGAATATAAAACATTGAATCTTTCAATGAAATGAAAATCAGGTCAATGCTCGTGATCTCAAGTGGTTTGGTGGAAGACGAGATTCTAAAGGTGCTGGATCACTTCCTCAAAATCTCCACCAATCCGCCATCGCCAATTTTTATGACTGAGGAAGGAGTGGCGCTGCCGCGTTCATCCTGACGGTGGTCGACTACGTAGTCTACACTATCTTTAATTTTCTCGCTCACTTCGGCAAATGAAGCAGGTGAGGGCTCACCGCTGATGTTGGCTGATGTGGAAACCAACGGCTTGTTGAGCCTGCGGATGAGCTGTCGGCAAAAGTCGTCTTTGGTGATGCGAATTCCTACGGAGCCGTCTTCGGCAATCACTTGTGGGGCGAGGTTGTAGGCTCCCGAAAAAACCACAGTCGTTGGCTTTTCCGCCAGGTCGATGATGTCCCAGGCGACTTCGGGAATGTCTTTTACGTAGCGCTGCAGGTGGCCGTCATTTTCCAGAAGGACAATCACGCTCTTGCTGTCGTCTCGCTGCTTGATTTCAAACACCTTTTTCACTGCTTCGGGATTGGTGGCATCGCAGCCAATTCCCCAAATCGTGTCAGTCGGGTAGAGGATCACTCCGCCATTGCGCATCACTTCAACTGAACGGTTTACTTCTTCTTTGAGCTCATTACTTTTCATAAAATGCCTTGGCTTTTTTCACGAACGATTCTGTCATCTCCACTTTCTCGAGTCCGTTTGGAGCTAGCTCGAATGGGATTTTAAAACTGCACCCCGACTTGTAGTTAGCACAGCCGTAAGCTGTCGATCCTTTCAAGAAATCCGTTCCTCCACAGTCGGGACAGGCGATCGGGTTTTCGTTTTCCTCTTCAAACACGATGTTGAATGAATCATCAAACACCAATTTCCCTTTGAGGTTTTCACCCTTTTTCCCAAAACCGCTCAGTTTGATGGTACTTCCTTTTTCTATCAATCGGTCGACTTGCTTTTTAGGGAGCTTTTTTCCGCGGATACTAAATGGAATCAGGAAGTCGCAACCGTTGTTGAAGTTCGAACAGCCGTAAGCTTTTTTACCTTTCAGGATTTCGCCCTTTTTACATTTCGGGCAAACCGGTTGTCCAGAGTTGTCGGCTTTTCGCTTTTTGGTGTTCGGTTCTTTGGTGGCGCTTACCGCAGTGATGGGCTTCGCTTTAGCCGACCGCACTTCCTGAGTGAGCTCGGCAACCATTTGCTGCATTTCCTCTCTAAAGGTTTGCGGATCGAACTCGCCTTTTTCAATCAGTCGCAGTTTGCGCTCCCACACACCGGTGAGTTCGGCTGATTTGAGCAAATCGTTGCCAATCGTGTCGATCAGCTCGATACCTGTTGGTGTGGCTTCAATCCGTTTTTTCACTTTAGTGATGTAGTTCCTCTTAAAAAGCGTCTCGATGATGTTGGCCCGGGTTGAAGGTCGACCGATGCCGTTTTCTTTCATCAGCTCACGGAGTTCTTCTTTTTCAACTTGCTTGCCGGCAGTTTCCATAGCTCGCAAAAGCGTGGCTTCGGTGAAATACTTTGGCGGAGTCGTTTGCTTCTCCTGAAGATCTGGCGAGTGCGGACCGCTTTCACCTTCCTCAAATTTTGGCATTTCCTGCGGACCGTCTTTTTTGCTTTTGCCGTCCTTGTCGGCTTTTTTCTTTTTCGGATAGAGCTCTCTCCAGCCCGGCTCGAGGATTTGCTTTCCGGTAGCCTTGAAATCTACTTTTTCCACTTTTCCCAAAACGGTGGTATTGGAAACCGTGCACACCGGATAAAAAACCGCGATAAATCTACGAGCGATAATGTCGAAAACCTGTTTCTCGCGCAAGCTGATGTTTCCAGGTTGTACACCCGTTGGAATAATCGCGTGGTGATCAGTCACCTTTTCATCGTTGAAAACGCGCTTGGTCTTAGGGATTTTCTTTTTCAGCAACGGCTCGGTATACTGACTGTAAGCCGTGATTCCACGCAATGTGTCGGGAATTTTCGGATAGAGATCTTCGCTCAGGTAAGTGGTGTCGACACGGGGATAGGTCACGTACTTTCCTTCGTAGAGCGACTGAATGAGCTTCAGCGTTTCGTCTGCCGAAAAGCCATACTTCTTGTTGCATTCCACCTGCAGCGAAGTCAGGTCGAATAGGGAAGGAGGGTACTCTTTCCCCTTTTTGGTTTTGAAACTGGTGATCGTAAAGTCGTGCTCCTTGATCGACTCTGCAGCAGAGGCAGCTTCGTCTTTATCGAAATATTTTCCTTTGGTAGAGTTGAAAACCACATCGCGGTAAGTGGTTTTCACTTCCCAGTAGGTTTGAGGTTCGAAGTTGGTGATTTCCTTGTGGCGCTCTACGATCATGGCCAGTGTAGGAGTTTGCACTCGGCCAACAGACAGTAGCTGTCGGTTTTGTCCAAATTTGAGCGTATAGAGTCGCGTAGCGTTGATCCCCAGCAGCCAGTCTCCGGCAGCTCGGGAAACTCCGGCTGAGTAAAGCTTGTCGAACTCCGATCCGTCTTTTAGATTTTCAAATCCGGCACGAATCGACTCCTCGGTGAGCGATGAAATCCACAGTCGCTTCAGAGGCACTTTGCATTTTGCTTTGGCCAGCACCCAACGCTGAATCAGCTCTCCTTCCTGGCCGGCATCACCGCAGTTGATGACTTCATCGGCCTGTTCAATTAATTCCTTGAGGACGTTGAACTGCTTTTGATAATTCTCCTTTGGAATCACCTTGATCCCAAATTTGTGGGGGAGAATTGGAAGTGAATTGAGGTTCCAGTACTTCCAGCGTTCATCGTATTCACTGGGTTCTTTGAGTGTGCACAGGTGGCCGTAGGTGTACGAAACGCAATAACCGTTGCCTTCAAAATAGCCATTCTTCTTGGTGTTTGCACCCAAAATAGTGGCAATCTCTCTGGCTACACTTGGTTTCTCGGCAATGCACAGTTTCATACTCCACTTACTTTTTTAGCCGTGCTTTTTCAAAAATTCAAGGACGTTGTTCTCGATTCGCTGTTCGATGTTTTCGCTTTCGGCAGGAACAAATTTTTCACCAGTGAGACTTTCGTACAACTCGATGTAGCGATTGCTCACGTGTTCGATAAACTCGTCTGGCATTTCGGGAATGGACTGTCCGTCTTTACCCATGAAGTCGTGTTCTATCAGCCACTGGCGGACAAACTCTTTCGAAAGCTGCTTTTGCTGCTCACCTTTTTGCTGGCGATCGAGGTAGCCATCGGCATAAAAATAGCGAGATGAATCGGGCGTGTGAATTTCATCGATTAGGAAAATTTCGCCTTTGCGTTTTCCGAATTCGTATTTGGTGTCTACCAAAATCAAACCTCGTTCTGCTGCGATTTCAGATCCGCGCTGAAAGAGTTTTCGCGTAAAATCCTCCAACATTTTGTAGTCATGCTCGGTAACGATTCCGCGGTAGAGAATCTCCTCGCGGGAAATGTCTTCATCGTGACCTTCATCGGCTTTGGTAGTAGGAGTGATGATCGGCTCTGGAAGTTTGTCGTGCTCCTTGAGTCCATCGGGAAGGCGAACACCACAGAGTATTCTGTTGCCTTCCTTGTAGGTTCTCCAGGCGTGGCCAGTGAGATAACCTCGGATTACCATTTCCACTTTGAAAGGCTCGCAAGCCAGTCCTACTGTCACGTTTGGATCTGGGGAGTCGATTTTCCAGTTGCGGACAATGTCGCTGGTTTTATCCAAAAACTTCGATGCAAGCTGGTTGAGTACCTGACCTTTAAAAGGGATTCCGCGCGGCATCACCACATCAAAAGCCGAAAGTCGGTCTGTGGCTACCATCACGAGCATGGAGTTGTCGAGCGTGTAGACATCTCTCACTTTTCCGACATAGCGGTGTTCGATGCCAGGGAGTTGGAGGTTTGATTCTTTTAAAGTATTCATCTATTGGTTAAATGATTTTGCTTTCGTTCTTATTCACCTTTTTGCTGTTGGCCTTTTATCTATATCTTTTTTCCTTGATGAAAAAAGAAAGAAAAAAATCAAGGCTGTGACCTCTACTCAAAATTTTACTTTGTCTCAACTAACTTCGACCGAGTGATCCTGTCGGCTTCTCGGTCTTCGTAAGTCTCGACTTTGAAAAATTTTTGCGCGAGCTCAAGGCCGGTCCCAAACCACTGCCAGTCATTCTCGGTCGGGGTTTGCTTTTAGTTACTTTTTCCTGCTTTTACTCCACCCTTTCCAAAGTAAGTTCGACATCACCTATCGTTCCCATTTTGGTTTGGAGCACTAATTTATCGCTGTCGAGCCATTGCACTTTTGAGTTGGTTTTGTCCTGGTCGGCCATTTGCAAAATCAACTCCTTGGACTCCGGATCGTATTTCCAGGTTCCTGTGCTGCTCTTCGAGTCTGCTCTAGAGCGAATGTCGTACGTAAAATCTCTGTTGAACCGATAGCGCACCGTTTCTGCAATTGCCGTGGTTTCGTCTACCAGCTCGGGTTTTAGTTCATCCGGGTTTTGGATTTTAAACTGAACCACTTTCCAGTTTCCTTCAATTTTATCTCGAAAGGATCCCGTGTTACAAGCCACAAAAAACAGCGCAGCTAGCGCAAAGAAGCTCCATCCAAAACCACTACTTGTCATTGTCAAAAACCTTGATGATTTTCTTTACCAGCTTGTGACGGATCACATCGGAGCCGGTCAGTTTCACAAATTCAATTCCTTCAATTTTGTCGAGCAGCTCCATCGATCGCGCCAGTCCCGAAGGCTGGGAGCGAGGCAGGTCAACCTGCGATGGGTCACCGGTGATGATGAACTTGGCCGTTTGTCCCATCCTGGTCAAAAACATTTTGATCTGCGGAACAGTGGCGTTTTGAGCTTCGTCCAAAATCACGAAAGCTTTATCCAAAGTTCGCCCGCGCATGAACGCCAACGGAGCTACTTCAATCACACCTTTATCGAGGTGATCGGCAAGTTTTTCGTAGGGGATCATGTCCATCAATGCATCGTAGAGCGGCTGGAGGTACGGATCGAGTTTTTCCTTCAGGTCACCTGGTAGGAAACCGAGATTTTCACCAGCTTCCACAGCCGGGCGACAGAGGATGATGCGCTTCACCTCGCGGTTTTTCAACGCTCTCACTGCCAGTGCCACTGCCGTGTAGGTTTTACCAGATCCGGCAGGACCCACGGCAAAAACCATATCATTTTCTTCGGAAGCTTTCACTAGCTTTCGCTGGTTGGCCGTGCGCGCAGTCACTTTGGTACCGCCCGGGCCGTGCACCAGAATTCCATCACCGTGAGACGACTCCCGAAGCTTTTCGGAGCCCTCTTCCATGATTTTTTCGATGTTGCCCTCGGTGAGGCTGTTGTATTTTTCGATGTGCCAAAAGAGCAAATCGACCTTTGTGGAAAAGCGCTCGAGCTCCTCTTCATCGCCAATGGCGCGAAGTACATTTCCACGGGCTATAATCTTTAGCCTGGGAAAATATTTTTTGATGAGCTTAAATTTATTGTTGGCCGGCCCGAAAAATTCGAGCGGATCGATAGCCGGCATTTGGATTTCTTTCTCTTGCAAATTTGTAATTCGTTAGCTGTGAGAACGGGTAATTTAATTAACAATGGAAATTCAGAAAATGAATTTCACGCGGCATTTTAGAGTGTTGCCGAATCGTTATTTTTGACGCAAATTAAAGAATTATTCGGCCAATCGGGCACTGACATTTCAACGAGAAATCAACAAATGGCGATCATCACACTCACAACCGACATGGGACTGCGCGACTACTACGTGGGCGCTCTCAAAGGTGCCATTTACTCGCAGGTAGAAAATGTCGAAATCGTTGACATTTCGCATTACATCCGACCGTTCGACACCTACCAGGCGGCTTTTGTGCTTAGAAATGCATACATCGACTTTCCTCCGGGAACCATCCATATCATTGGTGTGAACCCCGATGCGACTCACGATTTCCCGCATTTGATTGTCCGCCAGCACGACCAGTATTTTATAGGTGCCGACAACGGGATTTTTTCACTGTTGTTCGACATCAAGGTGGAGGACGTGTTTGAGCTCAACCTCTCGCAAGACAGTGACGACATGACGTTTGTCACCAAAAACCTGTTTGCCAAAGCGGCCTGTCACCTGGCTCGTGGTGGCACACCCGAGGTGATTGGGAAACGAGTGGAAGGCATTCGCCAGAGCGAGCGCTTCCGTCCGGTGATCGACAATCACCTGATCAAAGGAACCGTGATTTACATCGACAGCTATGGAAATGTGATCACCAACATCAGCCAGCAGCTTTTTAGAGACGTGGGAAAGGGTCGCGATTTCACTCTGCAGATGGGATTGTCGAAACACGATATCCGCGAAATCAAAACCGTTTACAGCGAAGTGAAAGAAGGCGAGAAGCTGGCGCTTTTTGGTAGCAGCGGCTTTTTGGAAATCGCTATTAATAAAGGAACACCCGAGAGCGGAGGAGGGGCGCACATGCTCTTTGGACTCAAGGTAAACGACATCATAAGAATAGAATTCAATGCTAATCAGAATCGTAAAGATGACTTTCCAACCTGAGAAGGTTGATGAATTTTTGGAATTGTTTGACTCAAAGAAAGAGGCCATTCGCGCCACCGAGGGTTGCGAGCACCTGGAGTTGATCCGGCAGATTGATCAGCCCAACGTGATGATGACCTACAGCTTTTGGAGAGGCGAAGAGCATCTGAAGAATTACAAGAACACAGACGTTTTCAAGGAAGTGTGGCCAAAAACCAAAGCGCTCTTTGCCGCCAGGCCCGAGGCCTGGAGCATGGAAAGGTTGGAGTTGTTGGAGTAAAAAAATCTGTAGGCCGCGAATCTAAAGTTTCATGATAATTAACTTTCAATTAAAGAATCCTGATCAAATTAATCCGGCTGGTACTTCAGCCAACCAGCATCTAAGTTGGTATCTTTTGACGGATGGCGATTTGTGGCTGAATTTGGGAGATAGAGTTTTTTATGAGTACTCAAAGGAGTCAGTGGCTTACCTGGGAGGAAAGAATTCTCCCTACAACGATTATTACATAGCACGCTTTATCGAGGACTTCATAGATTTATTCGAGAACATTCAGGAGGAAATTCCAGAGGGATTTTTCGAATTAACGAATGACCTGAGAAAGTTTCAAAGTGATGCCAACCAATGGTGGGATATGCGAGGCATCGATGATGATAAAGCGTTTGAGGATTATGAAACGTTAACTTCCTGGATCAAACTGCGAACATTAAGTTCTAAACACCTGAAGGGCGGGCCTGACATTTCATTTTTTAGAAGAGATGAAAAAATGAGAATACTCTGGAATTCAGATTATGTCTTAGAAAATGGTATTAATCTGTGGTCATCGGATGGCGGTAGATATGATATGAATTATTTCGAGTTCGTTGAAGAGGTCAGACAGTTTGGGCAGGACTTTTTTTCAAAGATGGAAAAGCAGGTGGAGTTCGCATTGAAGAAGGATTGGCATGATGTCGAAATTGATAAGCAGCGATTAGTTGAAGAGCACAGAATGAGGAAGGATGATTTTCATTCAGCTTTAAACTATCTCGTGAAGAATGGAGCAAACAGGACTAATTGGAAAGAGGTAGGGGCGCTGCTTGATAAGATGAAGGGTGATTTAGAAAGGAAGTAAATCGAGAAGCGTTGTTTAGGACTTGTCCACTCTCTCGACTCCGCTCGAGAACCTCCCACCGCACCAGCCGGTAGCTTGCGGGTAAGCCGGTTGTCGAGCGGAGTCGAGACAAGAAGGGTAGTAAGACTGACTAGCGTTTTAACTTTGCCCACCTTTCCCCAAATGATTTTACATTAGCAAAAAATAAAAGACCGCATTTCATGATCGCATTGTTGAAGAAAGAAATCAGAAGTTTTTTGAGCTCGTTGATCGGCTACGTTGTGATTGCCGTTTTCCTGTTGCTCATCGGACTTTTTATGTGGGTTTTCCCTGGCGATTTTAACGTGCTCGACAGTGGCTTTGCCAGTTTAGGCCCGCTCTTTACGCTTGCTCCGTGGGTGTTTATGTTTCTCATCCCCGCGGTGACCATGCGGCTGTTTTCGGAAGAAAAGCGCACAGGAACCATCGAGTTGCTGTTCACCCGACCGCTAACCGATTTTCAGATCATCCTTTCAAAATACTTTGCCGGATTGCTGCTCGTGCTTTTCGCGCTGATCCCAACGCTGGTATTTGTCTTTACCGTCTACATGCTCGGAAATCCGGTCGGCAACCTGGACACCGGAGGAACCTGGGGATCTTACATCGGGCTGTTTTTCCTTGGAGCCGGCTACGTGAGCATTGGCGTTTTTGCATCGAGCATTTCCACCAACCAGATTGTGGCGTTTCTCGTTTCTGCTCTGCTGTGCTTTTTCATGTACCAGGGATTCGAAGCCATCACATCCTTTGAAGTGATGGGCGAGTTCGACCAGTTCTTTCTTTCACTTGGCATTGCCGAACACTACAAAAGCATGAGCCGCGGCCTCATCGACACCCGCGATGTGGTTTACTTCGTGGTGCTGATCACATTCTTCACGGTGATGACAAAGCTGGCGCTGGCGAGTAGGAAGTGGTAGGATTAGCCCTACGGAGATTCATACTTCATATTTACTGCCCATTTGGTATGAATCCCAACACTGAATGGTTCACTTTTCGTGACATTATCAAAGCCCAAGCTCATTATTATTTGCTCATCTACCCACTTGATGTACTCAGTATCACCCTTCTCTTTTAATTTTCTTAAAGCCTCTTCTTGTTCCGCGCTTGGCTTTAAGTCATATACATCATAGCGAAGTAATTCTAAGCAATTAAACTTTTGGGATTTTTTCAATGGAGTTTGTACAGTGCCCACGAATCTGTAATTAACATGCGGGAAGGTACTGAAATCAAGCACCTCAGTTCTAATTAATTCTTCGCAGAATTCTCTCCAATGAGATACTTCTCTGTTTTTGGCTGATATGAACCAGTCAAGAAATTTCAAAGCTTTTGTTGCTGGCACAAATACTCTAAGATCATCTTTCTTAACACCACTAGTCGATAATTTTTTATCTGGTTCCGCACCGTATTTCTCTTGTAATGTATCGAGCTCATGTGGTAGAACCTTGTAGACACCTCCGACAAATTGAAAGAATTCCCATTTAGAATTCTTCACCAACAAGTACTTATCATCGATTCGAATTCTATATAAGTAAGACATTGAAAATCTCACTTTTTTTCTTCGATGAATGACTTGTAAGAGAAACCATAGTTTTAGTCTTCTTATGTTCTGGAGAAATTCATCAAGAAACCAGATTATAATCGAGGCTAATACGCTAAAAGCAATTGCTCTGAGTGCCACTTTCCAAAATGAAATTTCATCTGGGTCAAAGTAGTAGCGATCAAATATCAAATAGCTCATTACTACCAAGCATATGAATAAGTATCTGAGACTTTTGGGGATCATTTTATTTTGGGGCTTGGTTGAACATCTTTGAGTACTTCACTAATCGTATCAAAAGTTAGTGGCTTAGAAGGAAAAACGCGGGCAATTGCTTCAGGGAACACTTTCAATCTTAAATCAGAGTAGGAGTAACCAACTCCATTATTTTCGTCTGGTCCTGTTAACTTCACAAGATTTTCCAGCTGTTCGTTAGTTTCAAAAACGCACTCTAGATCTTTTGTAAATAATTCTCTTCGTTCGTTATCATCCGGTCTATCGAACTTGATAACCACTCCGGCTCGTCTTATGATTGCTTCATCTAGGAAATGGAGCCTATTTGTGGCCATGATAACAATTGCGCGACCACCTGTTTCTCTTAACTCATCAATTTTCTGAATCAATGTATTCACACCCGCCTTTTCTTCCTGATGCATTTGTTGAGTAGATCGAGTGGTGGCGATAGCATCGGCTTCGTCAATGAGTAAAAATGATAACCTCCGCTTTCCGGCTTGTTTTTTCAATTGACTGAAAGCCTCGTTTACGAGATTACCCATTTCACCATGAAGTCCTTGGCCTCGTACTCTTGTGCTGAGTCTGAGAAAATAGCCTGTTTTCTGAAGTTCTCTAGTGATTCTTTCTGCCATTCCTTCAGCAAATGCAGTCTTTCCTGTACCTACATCACCGGAAAAGATTATTAGCGGATACATATCAGAAATACTTTCTACAGCCTGTAGACTCTTATGAAACTTGTCTCTCCATAGCTCGAGTTCATCTTTTCTAAGAATGAGTTGAATACTATTCTTCACCCTTGAAAATTTATCTTCAAAACCAATTAAAGATTCGGTTCTCTTTTTAATTTCCTTGCTAGGAAGTTCGTATGTACTATCGAAAAAAGTATTTTCCATTTATCTGTAGTTGATTTTTGTTAACTCATAACCTTTATTTGAATACGACTGAGCCTTCTCCTTTTTTAGATGCTGATAAGCAGTATCAATCTTAGAGGGGGACCAATTTACTTTAAAGCCGTTTTCCTCTTGGAATTTTCGTTGCCCTCGATTTCCTAATCTTTTCCAGTCAGCATTATGCTTCAAAATTGTAGTAAGGGTTGCTCCTTCGACTTCGCTCCAGTCATTTCCTCCGGCTCTATCTCCAGACATAGACTGGCCATTAGTTGAGACCTTGTATTTAGCTGCTCTTATTGTCTGACCGTTTGAATCAAGTAGTACGATATCTACCTGCTCTAAGTACTTAGCCTCGGCTAATTTTAGGATGTCGTGAAAAACTTTCTCTATGTAGTTCATGTCCCAAGTATTGGTCCGTCTAGCTATCATTCTTAAATCGGCTTGAAAGCTTTCAAAGGATTTTCTAATATCTACGACCGTGTAAGTTGATGTATGCGAGTTATACATTATTCTTCCTCCTTTTTAATTTTGAATTTCGGTCCGAAAACCGTTTTCCATTCTTCTACTGTTGCATTTTCTGAAGATAAAGACTGTGCTATATTTAACGTTTCAAAAGCGTTTAAAGCCTCATTTTCAAACTCTTTCCAGTTCTGTTCACTAATCTTTCTGGCTATATTGTTTTCATTGTTTGCTGGATCACCAATGAACAGTGGGGTATTGTAATCAGGAATTTCATTTATTGCATCCTTAAAGTTGATTTCGTCAATCTTGCCTGAAGATGTGTATTGGAAGAAGCGAATTATAGCTTCTTCGATATTCGACTCAGTTCCTTTAGCTAAATCCAGGTAGGAGATAATCAGTTCTATGGCGAATGAGGGCATAAAGTCATCAAGCTCCATATAATTGTTCCACCATTTAATGATTCGAATGATGGAAGCGATGTTTGGATTGACATTTTTTCTTTCTTTAGAAAAGTCGATTTGCCGAATGATGCTTGTTGTGTAGGTTCCACCACCTCCACGTTCTGGCTGCCAAACGTAATCTTCATGGTTTTCGATGGGGACAACTGGCACTATGTCGACCTCAAGGCCAGTGTTTATGAATACTATTTTAACAGCTTTGGTTTTGCCATCGGCATCAACATCTTTAGAAATATCTTTAGTAGGGTATATATCTTCGAGATATTGGACCACGAAATCATGAAGCTTTTCGATGTCATCTTTCTTAGCGTCATCACCTTCAATTACGAAGACTAAGTCAACATCAATTGGGTTATCCCCAGTTGATCGGAGAATAGTCCCTTTCTTCCATGACCCGGCTCTAATTACCTTGGTAACTTTTAAACCTGTACTCTCATCCTCGTGAATCTTGTCTTCTAATCGTGAAATTAGATTGTTGAACTGATCACGATATTTTGGCATGTTCTCTCTGCGTAGTTTAATACTATCTACAAAGATCTGAAGTTGTGAATTTTTTAATTGCATAGTTATCCTTTTGGTGGGTAGGGATCGTTTCCGTAGCTGTTACTTTCCCGAAAACGTCCATCTTTCCCTTTGATTAATACTTCTGAAGACTGCTTCTTCGCAATCTTTTTTGCTTTATTGATTGCCTCTTTCTGAGTCTTTGATATTTTGCTCGCTCTTTTGTTTCCATATCCTTTTACAGACCATCCATCAGGATGAGGTGAAACTATTTGTTTCTTCGCCATGATTTAATGGGTTTTATTTGATAAACAATACATTAGTCCCGGAGTATCCGGATGTGGAAGAGTCACCAAGAAGCCAACGAAGCGAAATATCTAAGAGATCTGAGAGTATTCTACAGATAAATCTATATTTGCGGAAAATTGACTTGAAAGATTGCAACCCTTTGTAGTCAATTGATATCCAAAATAATTTGGTGGCTGGTTGGATTTTTTCAACCGAGCCACCAAATTACAATTTCAATGCCATAATAATATCTAAATTATATTTTTTAGGCCTTTTTGTTATATCCATTGTTAGTTTTGCTAGTTGTATCGCGGTAACTTGGTTTATCTACACCCAAAAATACATTCTATCAACAGTTAATAGTTGAAAACTTTTTGTCGGTTTTCATGACACTAACATGACAATTGTTCGCGAAAACTGTCAAATTCTTTACCAGTTTGAGTCTAATTGTCAGTTTTCGAATTTCTTTACCTTTCTCAGGAAATTGCAAATGATATTTAAATAATGAAAGTCAAAGAGGCATTCATCATTCTATTTGTAGGCTTTTTAAGTGGCTTTCCGCGGGCCCAATCCCAACCCGCCTTCAACTCCTTCCTTTCCGACCCAGTCCTTCACCACGCCACAGTTTCCTGTGCATTGGTGGATGTGGCAAGTGGAGAAGTGGTTTTTGAGCACGAAAGCGAGAAGACGATTTTGCCAGCTTCGAGTCAGAAGTTGTTTACCACGCTGGCAGCACTGGAGCTCTGGGGCGATGAGCATCGCTTTCCAACAGAGGTTTGGCGCAAGGGTAACTCCGTTTATCTCGACACCGCTGGCGACCCGACTTTCGGTTCTGATCGGTTTGCCGAGTCGCGAACGGATATCGAAGAGCTTGTCAGCAAACTCAAGGAAAACGGAATCACTGAAATCGACACGCTTTTCGTGAGAAACGATGTTTTCACGGACATGCCGTTTGCCGGAACAGTTCCAGTAGAGGATGTTGGCAACTACTACGGTGGCGGTGTGCGCTCTTTCTCTTATCTGGAGAACATCTACAAGCTGCACCTTCAGTCGTCTTCGCAAGTAGGAGGAGAGGTGAAAGTTCTGAGAACCGAGCCGGAGTTGCCGTTTTTGGAGTTCGACTGCCAGGTGAAGTCGGCCGACAACAACCGTGACAACGCATACATCTATTCTTTCCCCAATTCTAAAAGTGCACTGATCAGTGGAACCATCCCAGCCGGAAGAGTTGGTTTTGAAATCAAAGGCTACATGCCCAATCCGGTAGCGGTTTTTGGAGAGGCTTTCAAAAAAGAAGCACAGAAAGAAGGAATTGCGGTCGGTGTTGTCAAGGCTCGTGACTTTGGTAAAGAGGACTTTGGAGCGACAATTTTTACGATGACTTCTCCGCAACTCTTAGACATGGTAGCCGAAATCCACGACCACAGTCTTAACAGCTACACCGATTTTATTTTCAAAAGGCTGGGAGAGGAGATTGTTGGCGATGCGAGCTTTGCCGGTGGACAAAAAGCGGTGAACGGGTTTTGGACCGAAAGAGGAGTTGACATGAATGGTGTTCGACTGGCAGACGGTAGCGGACTGTCAAGAGCCAATGGAATCACCACTGAAGCTTTGGCGAAAGTGCTCTCGTGGTTTGCCAGAAATCACCCGGGATCAACGCTGGATGAACTGAAGCCCTTTGGGAAATTCGCCAGAGCCAAAAGCGGCTACATGGAAGGTGTGAGATCTTACGCAGGAACTGCCACACACAACGGCCGCCAGGTATCTTTCGCCATCGTGGTCAACAACTACAACTGTTCCCCCACAGCCATGCGACTGAAGATGCAGAAGCTCTTTGATGAGTTTTTTGGTGATTAAGGGTCTATCAATTATGAGTTTTTCGAGGCTTCAGAGTCCAATATCCTCGCGCGAAAGATCGCCCCTGTAGGGGTTGGGGGCGTGGTCCGAGGTTAATGGAATTGTGTGTTCTAAGGTGACTCAGGTAATTAAGTGTCCTTGAACAACGAAATACTCTCAATACTCACACCCAAACTCACACTGTAATTTCCTCCCCCGTCTCGACATCGCGCGTGTCCGCCCTAAAATCTAAATGTCGATCCACCCCCTCCAGCGGGGGATAGGCGTTATTCAACTATTTTCGGAAGTGATTTAAATGCTTCTTCCAAGAAACACCAGACCTATCAAAGGGTTGCAGTTCAATCTGTGCTTGTCCCCCGCTGGAGGGGGTGGCCGAAGGCCGGGGGAGGACTTATAAAAGTTCATTGCTGGTAAAAGATGTTTTTTTGTTAAAGTTGTAATTCAGGAATGAAGAAATACTCATGAACATCAAGCAGGCACTCATCGATGAGCATTCGAAAGCTCAAAAAGACCGCATCGCGGATTACGTGGGCCACGACACTGATCGCTTTGAGACTTTTATGAGGATTTTCCTTCATGGTGAGAAACCTTTGCCACAGCGTGCTGCCTGGTGTTTGGATGTGATTTACCGAAACAATCCGATTGCCACTCAGCGGTTTTTCCCGGAGTTGATTGAGCGACTGGCTGATGACTCGGCCCACGATGCTGTTCACAGAAATATCCTCAAGATATTTGAGAGTGAGCCGATTGATGTTCTTGGCGAGGAGCTTCAGGGAAAGCTGATCGATTTGTGTTTTGGTTTTTTGGCGAGCCCTCAGCGTCCAATTGCAATTCGAGCGTACTCAATGACTGTGCTCTACAAGTTTTGCGAGCTCTACCCTGAACTAGGTGGCGAGTTGAAACTGCTCATCGAGGAAAACATGAAGTACGGCTCAGCGGGAATCAAGTCACGTGGAAGAAAGGTATTGAAGGCTTTGAAGAAGTTGTGATTGCTTTACAACAGGACCTTAACCACATAGGCACATAGTTTTTATTTCTGGTCTCCTTTGCTATGTGCCTTCAAGATCTACTTTGATAATTGAGGGCTTTCAATTCTCCACACTAAAGGCACTTAGAAGAAAGCTAGAAGTTCGCCTATTGTGCCTATGTGGTTACTTTCCGTAGCTGAATGCTTTTGCGACTTATGAGAGGGACTTTTTTTATTACGAGTCACAATGAAAGAATCCTCCCTCCCCCTGCGGGCCTTGCTCTGCCGAAGCGGCTACGCGAAGGCGCAGTACTCCCTCCAAAGGGAGATATCGCGCAGCTATTCTTTCCTATGCAACGGTGGAAATTTTATTGCAAGATGAAGCCCTCAATGCCTTAATGAAAACCTTAATTTCTAAATGTTTAAAAATGAAGAGAACCCTAGTTCAACTTCGGGTCTTCCGGCAGGTTGGCGATCATTTCGCCTTTTTTGCCGAGGCCGCTCATGATTTTCTTCCAGAGGTCCTTGATTCGGGTGTTCATCAACACTTCTTTTTTCACCTGGGTAACAAACCACGAATTGGTTTCCAGTTCACTGTCGAGCTGTTTTGGCGACCAGCCTGAGTAACCCACGAAAAAGCGAATTTGATCGTGCTTTACCTCACCGTTTTGCATCATCTCCCGAAGCACCTCAAAGTTGCCACCCATGTAGATTCCTTCAACTACTTCTATGCTTTCTTCAACACGATCGCCAAGAGTGTGAATGTAGTAGAGGTTGGAGTTTTTGACAGGACCGCCAATGCTGATGCGAGAGCCGTGGCCCGGGAGCGATTCCATGATCTGATCCAGAGAGAGTTCGATGTAGTTGTTGAGCACAAACCCAAAAGACCCCTCTTCGTTGTGCTCGCAGAGAAGCACGACAGTTCTCCTGAAATAAGGATCATCTAAAAAAGGCTCGGAGAGGAGTATCTTCCCCTTTTTTGGTTCGATGTTATTTTTAGGGACAAAATTCAATTCCATTTCAATCTCGCTTTTCTTCGATCCTTTCTTGCTATTTTACGCATCTTTTAGCGTTTTAACCAGTCGCAAGTCTAATAGTTTTCAAGAAAGTCATGCACATTAACAACACTTCTATTTCTTTATTATTTACGGTACTTTCAACTTGCTGTTTCGCAATGACCTCTATGGGCCAGTCGCACACTCCTTTTACCGGAAACGAAAGTCTGAGCTACGATCAGGCGATCGATGCTTACACGAAGCTGGCAAATAGTGATGACAGAGCCACGCTCGTGGAAATGGGCAGCACTGATGTCGGTGAACCCCTTCATCTTTTTATCATCGATTCGGATGGTGTTTCCAAACCTGATGAGATTTCAGAAGAAAAGGCTGTGTTCCTTATCAATAACGGAATTCACCCAGGAGAGCCTTGTGGAGTGGATGCATCGGTGATGCTTGCAAGAGAATTTTTGAGCGGAGAAAAGTACTACAATGAAATTCTCGAGGAAATCACGATTTGCATTGTGCCGATGTACAATGTTGGTGGGGCATTGAATCGTGGTTGCTGCAGTCGAGCTAACCAAAACGGACCCAGGGCTTATGGTTTTAGGGGAAACGCCAAAAACCTCGACCTGAACAGAGATTTCATTAAAGCCGACTCTAAAAATGCAAAGTCTTTTCACCTCATTTTTCACGCTGCAGATCCTGAAGTGCTGGTCGACACACACACTTCCAATGGAGCGGATTATCAGTACACGATGACACTGATCACAACTCAGCCAGATAAAGCTTCACCAATGGTGCGCGACTATATTCGTGGAGGAATGAACGATTGGCTTTATGCAGCAATGGAAAAACGAGGTTTCCCAATGACGCCATACGTCAGCACAATGGAAAGAACCCCCGAATCGGGAATAGTTGACTTCAACGAAACTCCTCGTTACTCCACCGGCTATGCAGCGCTTTTTAACACGATTGGTTTCGTTTCTGAAACGCACATGCTCAAGCCTTTTGAAGACCGAGTAGAGAGTACTTATCACTTTTTGATGTCACTGGCGGAGTACACTTCTCAAAATGCACAGGAGCTCATCGAAATGCGAAAGTCTGCCAACGAACAAGAAAAGTCTAAAGAGACCTTTGCCCTGGACTGGGAACTCGATACAACTCGCTACGAGATGTTCAGCTTTATGGGGTATGAACACGAGATGATAGAAAGTGATGTCACCGGTAAGAAGCGTTTGTTCTATAACCAGGATAAGCCTTTCGAGAAAGAAATCCGATACTACAACCGATACGTTACTACCGACTCCGTTTTGGCACCCGACTACTACATTATTCCTCAAGCCTGGACTGAGGTAATTGAAAGGCTGAAATGGAACAACGTAAAAATGCATCAATTGGAAAGCGACCGCACGCTTGACGTTGAGCTGTACTACATCAAGGATTTTAATACGGTTAAAAATGTTTACGAGGGCCACTACTTGCACAGCAACGTGGTGGTGGAGAAGGTCGATGCTTCCGTTGACTATCGCGAAGGTGATTACATCGTTCCTGTAAACCAGGAAACGAATCGCTTCATCGTGGAAACACTGGAACCAAAAGGAGTTGATTCCTTTTTCGCCTGGAACTTCTTCGACTCAGTATTGCAGCAGAAAGAGTGGTTTAGCGATTATGTTTTTGAAGACACAGCAGAAGAGATGCTGGAGAAAAACCCTGAGCTCAAAGAAGAGTTTGAGGAGAAGAGAGCGAGCGATGAGGAGTTTGCTCAAAAACACTGGGGCCAGCTTTACTGGATCTATCAGCGGTCAGACAATTACGAAAACACGGTGAATCGCTATCCGGTGGCGAGATTTTTTGGTGAGCTCTAGCTGAGAAGGTAGGCTGATTTTACGGGAAATCGTCTCCTTGAGAAATTCCAAAGACAAATTCCAAAGCAGGTTTTGACGGAAGAGTTAACGAACAGAGTTGACTTAATCACTCAATTACCCCAATTCGCTTTCTCGCCCTTCATCCGCGTGTCGCAGACCGCGTGTCGCCATAGCTTCAGCGGAGGTGCAAGCTTTAGCGTAGAAGGGAATCCCTAAAACCACTTAGTCGTCACGTTTGAAATCGCCATCTCGCCATGCTCTGATGAACTTGGCCCAGGCAATTGGGTTTAGGACTTGAATTGGAGGCGCTTGCCCGGCATATTGAAAATCCTCGCGTCTCTTGCGCATCGTGTAGCGATAAGCTTCCTGGCTGTCCATTCCCATTTCCATCATATCGCTGTACATTTCCTCGGGGTCGAGATTCTTGCGAGCTCTTTCCACTTCATCTTCGTAAAGCTCCAGCGCCAAAAACTCTTCTTTGAATTGCTCGGGAGTGGGCCATGGGTAAACGAATGTCGTTGGAATCTGCACAGTGTCTTTTCTCAAAACCTGAACTACTGAATAGCGTTTTGACTCGAGCGTGTCTGGAATGGTGTATTCAACAGCCTTGTACCCAACTCCTGAAAAACGAATAGTATCTCCTTTGAAAGCGGGAAGTGTAAAAAACCCATAATCATCGGTCATCGTACCTCGATTGGTGCTTTTGAGCGCTACAGTCGTGTAGGCAACTGGCAGCAAAGAATCGCCAGTGACAACCACACCGGAAAACTGTACAACCTCTTCCGAGTCTTGCTCTTGTGAGAAAGCCAAAGCCGGCAATAAAATGAAAAGTGTAAAAATTAAAAGCTGTCGCATATCTGCTAGAGTACTGTTATTTTCTTCTTTCGAAGGTAAGCATATTTCATTCCCAACGGGATCAAAGGAGTTCAATTGAGCCATTATTCACAACTTTTCTGAAATTGAACCGAAGGTGCAATCTCTTTGAGAAAAGAACAACTTCCGGCAAATCAAGTTCGTGCGGAAATTGATTTAAGCTTCCTCTTTGGCCGTTTTGAACTCCGAAGTAAAATGAAATTCTATTTCGGGGAAATTCTGACGTTCCATGTTGAGGAGAAACTCTGAAGGCGCTAAGAAAACCAGGTTGTCGTCTTTGTCGAGCACTACGTCATTTCCTTTTATCCTCCTGAACTCCATAAGCTTATCCTTGTCATCTGAAGTGATCCAACAAGCCTTGTAGTAATTCTTCGGTTGGAATTCACATTTGGCTCCGTACTCGTTTTCGAGACGATACTGAATCACATCAAACTGGAGTTCACCAACAGTACCGATAATTTTTCGATTACCCGATTCAATGGTGAAAAGCTGAGCTACACCTTCTTCGGTGAGCTGCTGAACTCCTTTCTCCAGCTGCTTGCTCTTCATCGGATCCTTGTTGACCAGTTCCTTGAAAATTTCCGGAGAGAAGCTCGGAATCCCTCTAAACTGAAGTGCTTCACCTTCAGT
Organism: Halocola ammonii; assembly: GCF_049334165.1. Classification (NCBI taxonomy): domain Bacteria; kingdom Pseudomonadati; phylum Bacteroidota; class Flavobacteriia; order Flavobacteriales; family Halocolacceae; genus Halocola; species Halocola ammonii. Next base: position 222,805 of record NZ_JBEGHD010000004.1, on the reverse strand, counting down.
CAGCGTGTCGCCAATCTTGAAGTTTCCAGTATCGTAAAGCCCAATAACATCGCCAGGAAAAGCTTCTTCAACCACTTCCTTTTCACGAGCCATGAAAGCTGCCGGGTTGGCGAATTTCAGCTTCTTGTCGAGACGAACGTGTTTGAAAAAAGTATTTCTTTCAAAGCGCCCGCTACAAACGCGCAAAAACGCAATTCTGTCACGGTGCCGGGGATCGATGTTAGCGTGGATTTTAAAGACAAATCCAGTGAACTTGTCTTCGTTTGGCGCCACAGTTCGCTCGTCAGTTTGGCGGCCTCTTGGAGCAGGGGCGATGTCCACAAAGTTGTCGAGCATTTCTTTCACGCCAAAATTGTTGATGGCGCTACCAAAGAACACAGGAGCCAGGTTGCCGTCTTCGTAGTCTTTTTGATTGAAAGGATCGTAAACGCCATCTACCAATTCCACATCCTCGCGAAGTTGATTAGCGTCTTCTTCTCCCACCAGCTGGTTGAGCTTCGGATCAGAAAGATCGCTGATCGTTTCGATATCTTCGGCAATCTTCGTTTTGCTCGGATTGAAGAGGTTTACACTCTTGTCGTAAATTTTATAAACACCTTTAAAAGAGTGTCCCTGGCTGATTGGCCAGCTCATCGGGCGCACCTTAATCTGAAGCTTTTCTTCCAGCTCATCGAGCAGTTCGAACGGGTCGCGACCCTCGAGGTCCATCTTGTTGATGAAGATAATTACCGGAGTGTTTCTCATGCGGCAAACTTCCATCAGCCGCTCGGTTTGAGCCTCTACACCTTTCACACAGTCGATCACCAGAATCACGCTATCCACGGCAGTGAGCGTTCGGTAAGTGTCTTCAGCAAAGTCCTTGTGACCGGGAGTATCGAGCAGGTTAATCAGTTTTTCACGATAGTTGAAAGCCATCACAGAAGTCGCCACAGAGATACCACGCTGGCGCTCAATCTCCATGAAATCGGACGTAGCCGTTTTCTTGATCTTGTTGGATTTCACAGCACCAGCTACCTGAATAGCTCCACCAAAAAGAAGAAACTTTTCGGTGAGTGTAGTTTTTCCCGCATCCGGGTGACTGATAATTGCGAACGTCTTTCGCTTTTCTATTTCTTTCTTGAGGTTCATATTCGAAAGTGATAACTGATTTGGCAGCCGCAAAGGTACTTACTTTGTTGCGAATGCTCTCATTTTGAAGATAGGGAAGGAGACTATGATTTTGCTTCTGGCTGATCGAGGACTTTCACGGGAATAAAATCATCTGAGCTGTACATTTTGAGCTCCTGGATATTGGCGGGCATTCCGATTTTGTTTTCGATCAAGAGGTCTTTTACCATTTCCATTACTTCACTCTTCAGGATGAGTGTAGAGTTTTTGTAATCAAAAGTATTGACCCAAAAAAGCACTTTGAGATCCACCGTATTTGGCGCCAAAGTCTCCACAACAACCAATGGAGGATTGTCCTTGAGAATACCTTTAATCTTGGATAGCTCTGACAAAATCAGCTCTCGTGTTGCCTTCACGCTGTGTTTGTAATCGATGCCGACCACAAAACTCATTCTCACCAGGCCGTCTCGAGTATGGTTGGAGAGATCGTTTTTCACGATGCTGGCGTTGGGGACGAAAATGTCTTTTCCGTCAAATGACTTGAGGTGAGTGTTTCTGAAGTTCAACTCTTGTACAACTCCCATTTTGTCGCCAATGGTTACTGTGTCGCCAATTGAAAACGGCCGGTCGAAAACGAGAATGATTCCCGACAGGAAGTTTTCGCCAATTTCTTTGAAAGCAAACCCAATGATAACTGCACCAACTCCGGCTCCTGCAAGCAGACCTCCAGCCAGGTTCTTAAAGCCCATGAGCTGAAAAGCCAGCACAATGCCAATGAGAATAACGATCAGTCGGATGAGCCGAATAGTAAAGCGAATGGCGATTCTGTTTTCGCGCTTTTTGCGCTCCAGCCTGCGGGTGAAGAATCTCGATAGTCCGACTGCAACAAGGGCAAAAAAGCAAACCACGAGCACACCAACGATAATGTCCGGAAGCAATTGAATAAAAGCCTCCCAGTAGTCAGCGATTGTAGTTTTCAGTCGAACTAATATATTCTCCATCAGGTGATTTAGAAGTTTGGCTTGAGAAGATATTCAGAGTAAAACTTGTCAATTTCCTGAACGGCTTCATCAACGGTGTCTACCAACGCAAAGAGTTCCAGGTCCTGAGGACTCACGTTGTTTTCCGCTTCAAGCATTGTGTCTTTAATCCAATCCAGCAGACCCTTCCAGTAGCTTTTTCCCACTAAAATAATTGGGAAGCGACCGATCTTATGTGTTTGAATGAGTGTAAGAGATTCGAACAACTCATCCAGAGTTCCAAATCCTCCTGGCATTACCACAAATCCCTGGCTGTATTTCACGAACATCACTTTACGCACAAAGAAGTAGTCGAAATCGATGTTTTTGTCGCGATCAATGTATGGGTTGGAATGTTGCTCAAAAGGCAATTCGATGTTGAGTCCAACGGAAGTTCCACCGCCTTCGCTGGCGCCTTTATTTCCGGCTTCCATAATTCCAGGGCCACCACCGGTAATCACACCGTAGCCTTTGCGAGTAAGCTCCAGAGCAATATCTCTGGCCATTTTGTAGTACTTGTGGTCGGGCTTTGTTCGTGCCGATCCGAAGATGCTCACACAAGGCCCAATTTTTTGAAGGCTTTCATAACCATCTACCAACTCGGCCATGATTTTAAAGATCGACCAGCTGTCGGTACTTTTTATCTCATTCCAACTTCTCTGGGTGAATTTATCGTTGATTCTATTGTCTTTCTCCATGTGATATTTTTAGGTCAAAACGATCGGCAAGTTATGGGTTTTTATTTAAAGAAAAACACCTGCAACGTTGAGACTGCGAACAGTTGGTTGTTGGCGAAGAGACGTTCTGAAATAGTGGAGTTATCAATTCGAAGGAAGCATTTCTTCTCTCGTCACCGGTTTGATAACTGGCACGAAAAACTGCAGCCTGATAGAGAAGTCGAGCAGGTCTGGAACTCTCATGTCGGACACAAAGAAGTTGTAACCAAATGAAGCCACAAGATTTTTGTAATTAAAAGCGACAAAAGGCTGTAGCGCTATTGTGGCATCTTCCGGGTTCCAGTAGTAAGAGATTCTTCCACCGCCTCCAACAATGTCGACAAAAGCGTGACTTAGTTCCACAGCTTTGGTATCCCAGTCTGTAGTGAACTGACGAAAACTAAGGTCGGTGTAGTGAATGTGGCTGAGCGTTCTCGACTCGATGATACTCTTGTGTTTTCTGGCGATACCGAGAGAGGCGTAGCGCAAAGCCCAGTGTTCTATACCTGCTGTCACACCCCACGCAGGTAGCGAAACGGAGTAGTTATCACCTTCAGTGGGAAGCCCTTCGTACTGGCTATTTGCAGTAATCGAGAAAGCCATCAAAGTGGCGACTAAAAATCCTTTCGAGAGAATATTCATGTGCTCAAATATATTTTTTCCTTGATCATGCATTGAAAAATCCAGGCCATCGATCGAGTTGTTTGGAGATAAGTCTCTTGATTGTTTGCATGAAAATAATTGTCAACTCCTTACTTTTACCAGCATGAAAGTAACACACAAAATCGAAGTGCGTTTTGCCGACATCGATGTGATGGGGCATGTCAACAACGCAGTCTATCTGAGCTATTTCGAGCAGGCTCGAATGAAGTTTTTCGAAGAGCTTATTGGAAAAGAATGGGACTGGGAAACCAACGGGATACTACTTGCCCGCAACGAAATTGACTACAAGGCTCCGGTCTTGCTCAACGATCAGGTGAATGTGGAAACTTCAATTCTCGAAATGGGAAACAAAAGCATGACCCTGGGATACAGTGTGGTAGTGGACAGAGATGGAAAAAAAATGACCTGTACTGAAGGCAAGTCGGTACTCGTGTCATTTGATTATCACGAGAGAGCTACCAAACCTATCCCTGAGGAGTGGCGAAAAAAACTGGGATATGAAACAGAAAAGGGCAACTAGTGGGGAGAGTTGCAGTCTTACTTAAAGTAATGAACCGATGATTGTAGAAAATGTCGGAAAGAATTACTTGTAGAAAACGAGTGACAACACTAAATTTGAGAACTTATACTAAAGAAACAAATCACATCAATCCTTAAACCTTATGAAACGAATTTTACTTTTTCTTTTTGCGTTAACGCTATCAATAGGAGTGAATGCCCAGGCCACGGGTGTCACTGTCGAAGTTTATGAGGAGCACACCGGAATGGTTGGTAGTGCTGATCTGACAGGGTATACGACCTATCGCGTTTACGTAGACCTGGCCAACGAAGAAGATTTCTTATCTGCTATTTACGGTCTGGCCGATGAGCAACTACTGATAACCACCACAACTTCATTCTATCAAAACCTTGAGTGGGGTGATGTGCTTGGTTCAGAAATCAATACACTTGCTTACTCAATAGACGCTGCATCTGAGTTCGACTCCTGGTTGACGATCGACCTTGAGAACAATTCACAATCTGGAGGTATCGGACTTGTTGCAACCAATCCGGCTGTTCCTGGAGAAGATTTTGAAAACAACGGTGGAGATTTCTTCCTGATCGATGGTTCGATTTACTCAACCAATGGAAACCCAAATGGAGTGGCCGGACCTGATCTTCGAGTTCTTGTTGGTCAGTTCACTACTGATGGCGTTCTTTCGGGATGTCTCAACACTCAAGTTCAACTGCTCGGTCAGTCAGGCTCCAGCAATACTTCAAACTCAAATATTCCTTTCAGCAGTGATTCGGAAGCAGTTTTTGGATGTATCGATCCAGATGCTGAAAACTACGATCCAGATGCGACAAGCACAGATTGTTCTTGTGTTTATCCCTGTGCACTAGAGATCGTTGATCCTGTGATTACCCAAAACGCATGTCCTGGTGGTAGCAACGCGGTGATCGATGTTGCGGCTAGTGGACAACAAGGTTCGGTTTCTTTTGAACTTGGCGCAAGCACAAATGCAACTGGGATTTTCAGCGGACTCGAAGCCGGAGATTACACAATCACTGCAACTGATGGACAAGGCTGTACAGCGGAATCTACCATCACGGTCGAGGATCCCGAGCCGCTAGCATTCGATGCTGAAGTTTCGGATATTTCTTGTTTTGGTGAAGTTGACGGTTCAATTGTAGCAACAACTACAGGTGGGTCAGGAGAAATACTTTATAGTATTGATGATTCCGATAACATCACCAATACAGAAAACGAGTATACAGAGTTGAGTGCAGATACTTACACCATTTACGCTCAGGACGAGTGTACTACTATCAGTCAGGAAATCACCATTACCGAGCCTACAGAACTTTCTGTTACTGTAGACAACACTATTGATGTGTCGTGCTTTGGCGAAATGGATGGTGAAATTGAAGTGACTGCAACTGGCGGTACTCCTGAGTACACTTTCTCTGAAATCAACAACCTCGGACCAGGCAATTACACAGTTACTGTTACAGATCAAAACAGCTGTCAGGCAACAAGTGAGGAAGTTACTATTACTGAGCCGGCAGAGATCACACTTACTACAGAAGTAACACCTGTTTCTTGTACTGGTGATACCAATGGTGTTGTTACTGTGACTGCCGAAGGTGGTGCTGGAAACTTCACTTATTCCTTCAATGCTGGAGAATTTGGCGATGATTCCGAATTCATCAACATCGAACCTGGAACTTACGAAGTTGCTGCCCTAGATCAGGATGGATGTTCTGCAACAGCAAACATCGAGGTGACTGAGCCAGAAGCACTGGAGTTGGATGTTGAAGAAGAAGATGTTTCTTGTAATGGTGAAAATGATGGTTCGTTCACGATTTCTACTGAAGGTGGAAATGGCGGTTACGAATATTACATCGATGGAGATGGCCCAACCACCGAAACAGAGTTTGAAAACCAGGAGCCAGGAACTTACGAAATCATGGTAGAAGATTCGGAAGGCTGCTCAACGATGACAACAATCGAAATTGAAGAACCAGAGGAACTCGTAATTGCAAACTCTGACGTTACTGTAGACAGCGGAGCTGGAGACGGTGAAATCAGCATTGACGTTGATGGTGGTACTGAAGACTACACCTACGACTGGACTGGTCCTAACGGATTTACTTCTGACGAAGAAGACATCGATGGCCTCGAGGCAGGCGAGTACACTGTTACTGTTACCGATGAAAATGGATGTACGGTAACTGAAACTTTCAATGTACTTGTGGGAATCGAAGAGCTTTTCAACTCAGTTGAAGTTTCGCTCATGCCAAACCCAAGTGAAGGCGAGTTCTTCCTCGATCTTGCTGGACTTGACGGACAAGAAGTAGCTTATCAGGTTGTAGACATGCAGGGAAGAGTTGTACTTGACGAAAAGATCGAGTGGAATGCTGCTGAGGTTCGCGAGTTGATTGACCTTACTAGTCAGTCAAGTGGACTTTACTACCTCATGATCCAAATCGGAGATGAGACAGGTACGCTCAAAATGATGAAGCAAAACTAATTTGTCAGTTTAGTAAGCCCAATAGTTGCGTTATGCTTGATTTGAAAAAAGTCATTTATCTCGGTAAACTCCTTATTTTCAAATCTACACAAGCCTTACTCTAGAGCTTACTAAAGCAGACAAGAAAGTAATTTGACAACTATAAATTAGTTTATCAAAAAAAAAAAATGAAAACCCTTTTCGCAACGAGCGGAAAGGGTTTTCTGCTTTTATAGAATCAAAGAATTACATTTGCCCGATGGCAAACCGCTCTATCGTGTTCTGCTTTTTGGTAGAATAAGGAAAGTCCGGGCAGCACAGGGCACCGCACTTCTGAAAAGGAAGGTTTTGCAACCGATCTCTTGCGAGCGTAGGTTGCAGAAACAGAAAGTGCTACAGAGATTTAAACATCCCGGCTTCGGTCGGGAGAAAGGTGAAAAGGTGGTGTAAGAGACCACCAGTTCTGAGAGCGATCTCAGAAGCTGAGTAAACCTTGTGGGCTGAAAGACCATGTATACCGGAAAGGGCTTTGCCCAATGAGCGGCCCGTTCATATTTTCCGGGGGGTAGGTCGATTGAGGCAGTCGGTGACGGCTGTCCCAGATAAATGATAGAGGTCTCACTTCGGTGATTCACAGAACCCGGCTTACAGGTTTGCCATTTTTTTATTCCAATCATGAGCGATTTGATTTCCATCCTGATGCCAGTGAGAAATGCAGCGCCCTTTTTAGAGGATTGCCTGGCTTCAATCCAACAGCAAACGTTAGAAAACTGGGAGTTAATTGCTGTAGACGATAATTCTACTGACGATTCTTATGCAACACTTCAGTCTTTCGCTAAGAGGGATTCGCGGATACTGGTTTTGAAAAACCGTGAATCGGGAATTATCCCAGCTTTAAGATTAGCATTGTCCAACTCCAGTGGCACTCTTATCACACGCATGGATGCGGATGACGTGATGCCTTCAGACAAGCTCAAAACACTATCAGAGACCTGTAAAGCTGAAGGCGAGAAGGCAATTGCCACTGGTAAGGTTTCTTACTTCAGTGACGGTGAGTTGATGGACGGTTTTATCCGATACCAAAACTGGCTCAATGAACTCGTTGAAAAGGGAAATCCATTTCAGCAAATATTTCGGGAGTGCCCCATTGCTTCGCCAAACTGGATGATGAAAAGACCATTTTTTGAGAGGATTGATGCTTTTGAACCGAATGTGTATCCAGAAGACTACGATTTGATTTTCCGGGCGTTTATTCAAGGGGCTCAACCGGTATTTTCTCAGAAGGTAACCCACCTGTGGCGAGACCACGAAACGAGGGCATCAAGAACAGACGAAAACTACGCAGACAATAGTTTTTTTGAACTTAAGCTGAACTACTTTCTGCAGCTTTTCCCGAACGAAAAAATTGGCCTCTACGGTGCCGGAAAGAAAGGAAAGCGTTTGGCTCAAATGCTGATCGATCGAAATGTTTCTTTTCGCTGGTTCTCGAACAACCGAAAGAAAATTGGCAGAGAGATTTACGGCATTTATCTCGAAGAGGATAACCTCGTCTTCCAATCCAGCATGAAATCAAAAATGATCGTAGCCATTTCTTCACCTGAGAAACAAGAAGAGATCTACAGAATGTACGATGAAGCGAGAAAGCAGGAGGGAAGGGACTATTTTTTCTTTTGCTAAATAAAAAAGCCGCTTTGCACTTGTGGCAAAACGGCTTTTCCTATTTCAGTGTCCAGTGGATCATCCCATAAATGGGTAGCGATAATCTTCTGCTGGAACAAATGTTTCTTTTACTGTTCTCGCAGAAACCCAACGGAGCAAGTTTAGGTAAGAACCAGCTTTATCGTTGGTACCAGAACCTCTGGCTCCACCGAATGGCTGCTGCCCAACAACGGCACCAGTAGGCTTGTCGTTGATGTAGAAGTTACCTGCAGTATTCACAAGACGTTTTGTAGCCAGGTCGATGGCATAACGGTCTTGAGAGAAAATGGCTCCGGTAAGTCCATAAGGTGACGTGTTGTCAACGAGGTCGAGCGTTTTCTCGAACTCATCAGCCTTGTAAACATAGATCGTCACAACAGGACCGAAGATTTCTTCTTCCATGGTTCTGAAGTGAGGATTGGACGTTACCACTACCGTTGGCTCCACGAAGTAACCTTTTGATCCATCGTAGTTTCCTCCAGCAATGATTTCTGCATCATCTTGTTCTTTGATGTAATCGATGTAGCCAGTAATCTTTTCGAATGCTGGTTTGTCAATTACTGCATTGATGAAATTTTCGAAATCAATTGGCGATCCCATTTTAAATGAGTTCACCTGCTCGAGAAGGTGAGACTTCACATCGTCCCAAATGTTGTCTGGCATGTAGCAACGCGACACCGCAGAACATTTCTGACCCTGGAATTCGAATGCTCCTCTGGCGATGGCTGTTGCCACAGCTAAAGGCTTCGCAGTTTTGTGAGCCACGATGTAGTCTTTACCACCTGTTTCTCCAACAATGCGTGGATAAGACTTGTAGGTATCGATGTTTTGCCCAATTTCTTTCCAAAGGTGCTTAAACACTTTTGTTGATCCAGTGAAGTGAAGCCCTGCAAAATCTGGGTGTTTGAAAATCACATCTCCGGCATCCGGACCTTCAACAGTAATCATGTTGATCACACCATCGGGAAGTCCGGCTTCTTTGAATACTTCCATTACCACGTTGGCAGCGTAAACCTGGCTTTCTGCTGGTTTCCAAACGGCCACGTTACCCATGAGGGCAGGAGCGCTTGGAAGGTTACCGGCAATTGCGGTAAAGTTGAATGGAGTAATCGCAAAGACGAAACCTTCAAGAGCTCTGTATTCGAGACGGTTCCATTGTCCTTCGTTGGAGTCGGGCTGCTCGCTGTAAATGTCGCTCATGTAAGCCACATTAAAGCGCAAGAAGTCGATCAACTCACAAGCCGCATCAATTTCTGTTTGAAAAGCATTTTTTGACTGACCCAACATCGTAGCTGCGTTGATTTTGTCGCGGTATGGACCTGAAATCAAGTCTGCTGCTTTGAGGAAAACACCAGCACGCTGCTCCCACGAGAGTGAAGCCCACTGATCTCTTGCGCCCAAAGCTGCATCGATAGCCGACTTCACGTGAGATTTATCTCCGTAGTTGAAGTGACCCAATACCTTTTGGTGTTCGTGAGGAGGGCTCAGAACCTTTTTGTTGTTGGTACGAACCTCTTCACCGCCAATGTACATCGGTACATCAATTGGTTCCTGATTGTACATCTCGTTGTATTTGGCGATCAGACTTTCGCGCTCGGGAGTTCCTGGAGCGTAGTCGTTCACCGGCTCGTTAGTGGGAAGTGGTACTTGATAAATTCCTTTTGGCATATTTGTTTCGATTTATTTTGATTTGATGGACAAATGTAACAAATGATTTGCCAGCAAATGGCACCTGTGTTACTCTGTCTGAAAAGCCTATTTTACAAGGTGTGTAGCCACTTTTTAAACTTCTATTTGAAAAGAAAAAAACCGCTGTTGTAGACTCAAATGCACAACAGCGGTTTTTCGTGTGAAGGATTTTAAACAGTCAGTTAAAAAGTGGCTCTAGCTGAGAGCACAACATTTCTTCCTGCCGCAGTTAATCCAGAGCTGTAAGGTCGATATCTCTGATCGAGCATATTCTCCAGCCCTGCACTCAAACTAAGATGTTCGTTTAGTCTGTAGTTTGCTTTGAAGTTCACGGTATACCACGAAGGGGAATACGGGTTGCCGTTCTCATCTGAAGCGTAAAGCCATGGTTTGCCTCTCTCCTCAATATTGAGGTTTTCGAAGGTAACTTCTCCACTGTACATGGCATAAACCTGCATTTCTAATTTGTCTTGAGTGTAGGTGAGTCTGGAAACTCCAAACCACGGAGCAGCATGTCTCGAAGGACTCACTGATCCATCATCGAGTTCTTCTTCACCTTCCTGATAATTGAATCTGGAGCTGATACCAAAGCCTCCGGGAAGCTTAACTTCCAGACCGGCCTGAACTCCCCAAACTGTAGCTTCAGCTGCATTCTGAATTGCCTGCACCTGACTGAGCTCATCGTCATACAAAATGCTATCCTGGCCGTTTAGAGTAAAATCTCTCCTGACCATGGCATCTTCCAGAATTGTGTAGTATCCGGTGACATCCAGTTTCACAGATTCTCCAAATATTTTGGCAACTCCGACTTCTGCGTTGTACGCGTATTCAGCATTGAGCTGACTGTTTGGAACTACAACACTACCAGCTTCCGAATCGAATATTTTACCAAAGTCATCGACATTAGGTGCTCTAAAGCCACTTGATAGGTTGACGTTAATGGCCCACTTGTCGTTTGGTTGGTAAACGCCACCAAGACTTCCGGTTGCTGCTGCATTCTCGATTGAAGCATTTTCAAAAGGAAGTGGATAGTAGGGGAGGTTATCACTAAAGTCAGCTTCGAGCATGAAGAGGTTATAGCGTCCACCTGCCTGAAGTGTAAATCTTTCGAAAACTTTAAACTCATAGTTGAGATAACCAGCATAAGATGCCCAGGTCGACTCAGGATATCTGTCCGGTCCATCTTCCACCACTTCGGTGATGATGTTTCTCTGGTTTCCTACAGAATGGACATCGTTGTAAATCGCCTCGAAACCATAGAACAGGTGATGCCTTTCATTAAACTGTTTGTTGAAGTCAAGGTTGGCAGAGTAAGCGTAGACCTGTTCCGTGCGTTCGTTTCTAATGGGGCTATTAAAATCTCTATCAAATCGGCTTTCCTCGAAATATTGCATGGCTAAACGCAGGGTCACTTCATCGTAAAGTGCATTCACTCTCGAATTAGTAATGCTCAGGTTGTTCATTGCCCATTTTTGAGGGCCGTAGAACCAGCGAGCACTTCTTGGCTGACCGTTGTCTTCTCTTCTCACCAGCCTGTCGTAGCGAGGAAAATCTGAAGTTTCTGAATAGTGGAAGGCATAGTTGAAGTCCCACAGTTCATTCGGTTTAAACCGAACTTTTTGCATGATGTTGGTTTGAGTGTAACCGGTCGGTTTCTGCACCAATGGGTCTTTGTTATCTACAACCTGATCCATACTGTCAATTCGCTGAACATATTGCTCAGACAAGTAATCATCAGGTCCTTCCGATCCCATTCTCAAGTCTCCGTAGTTAAAGTGTGAGATGCTCGTTACCATCGCCCATTTTTCCCATCCTACGTTCACATCAAAGTGACCTGTTTGCTCGTTGTTGGCAGAAGAGAAACGCATCAAGCCACTTCCTTTAATCAGAGGGTCTTCGCTACTCTCTCCCAGTTCTGGGTCGAGTGTTGTGAAGCTCATCACCCCTCCAATGGCATCACTTCCATAAATCACAGAGCCGGGGCCGAAAAGCACTTCTGTGCGTTCTATGGCAAACGGATCCAGCGAAATGACATTTTGAAGGTTTCCACTTCTAAAAATTGCAGTGTTCATTCGCACTCCATCCACACTTATCAAAAGACGATTGGTGGCGAATCCTCGTATCATTGGGCTGCCGCCTCCTTGCTGGCTTTTCTGGATAAAAACTTCTCCAGAAGTACCCAACAGATCTGCCGTAGTCTGTGGATTTTGAAGTTCCACATCTTCTGCAGAGATGGTTGAGATTTTTGCCGGAATATCACTTTGTGATTGTTTCCAGCGCGTAGCTGACACCACCACCTGATCGAGCGTGATTTTAGATGGCGTGAGTAGCAGCGGCCCTTGCAGCTGTGAGAGACTGCTATAATCAATCACCTCCATTCTGTGCCCTACATGGGTAATCTTGATTTTTTCAGCTCCTTTAAATTTTTCAATATTAACTTCACCCTTTGCATTGGTTGTGGCAAATGCCTGAGGTGAATTACTCGACAGCGTTACGAGCTCGAGAGGCTCATTACTCTGTCTGTCTTTGATTGTGATCACCTGTGCCTGTAGCCCGTAGGAGAAAGCTACCAGAGCTGCGATCAAAAATATTCTATTCATTAAAATTATTTTTCTGTTTGTGAAAGTTGATAATACTTTTTCGGCAAAATTGAGTTTCAGTTTTATCAACTAGCACTTTGGTGGGGGAGTGTCGGGGACGGAGTTGTTAGTCAGAATATTGAATTCTCCGGAAGTTTCGTGGGTAACTCCCAATTCAGAGCTTGCAGCGCTTGTCACATTTTTTGGCGGCAGATTCAAAAGCTTTACAAACATTAAAAAATGCTCCTGCTGTTTGTGTGTCTTTTCATCGCCACTTAGGGCAACGTAAGCGAGCTTATCAATCCTTTTATTCAGCAACGTCTCTTCCTTATCCCACCAGCACCAGAAGTGAGTGCTGTCGCCAGTGATTTCTGTTTGGACGATGTCGAACATCTCTCCTTCATATTCAAACTCTTTGCTGTGCTTCCAATTGACCAGGCTGTCAATTTCATCGGATTGAAAAGAGAGCTGGGTAAGTTGTGATTTTGGCAAACCTTCGGCAATCGACCATTTGATTTCTCGCTGCAAGGCTTCTTTCTGAATATGCAATGCCACAAAGCTTCCCCAAAACGGGAAGGTGAGAGCGAAAAAAAGTAATATGGCCGTGGTCTTTTTCACTGGTAGCGCAAGGTAATAAAGGTCACTCTAATCCGATCCTGAATTTCCGATAAGACTTTTGCTTTAATTGAAGTTGTAGCGAAGGCCGTTGCTAACATTGATGATGTTGTTTGGGATATTTGGTAACGGGCGATTGTCGTAAACCAGATTCACTGAAGAAACGAACCTGAGCTTTTCACTTATTTTCAGTCGCAGTGCAAACTCTCCACTAATTCGATAGTCCTGAAAATCTTTGAAGACAGGCTGATAGTAAACGATGAGATTCATACCGAAATTTTCGGTGGCTTGCCAGTCTGCAGACAAATAACTACTTGCGCGCCAGTTGCGTTCAATTTCAGTTGACTCAGTAGATTCTTCGTATTCGTACATACCGCTTACTCCCAGATAAAATGCAATTGAATCGGTGGAGGCCAGAGAAAATCTCATTCCCGAGCCGGCCAGAGCTCTCAGGTCGATGTTTTGCACTCTGTTTTGTTGCAATTGCTCAAAAGCCTCAAACACAAAGATTCGGGCGGTGTCCAAAGCCAGGTTGTATCGAACGTGTTCAAAATTGTTGTTCACCAAATCTTCTCCGTCTGTTTGAACTACTTTGGAGTCTCCCAAAAGCATAAATCCATGTTGCTTTTTGAAGTAGTAGAGTCTGCCGGTACCACCGAATTGATAGATTTCTTCGAGGTTTTTTACGTAAGAAAAGTCGATGTTAATGTTTCCAGAGAAGCCTTCTTCACGCTGCGATTTACGTTTGTTTTCAATGTTGGCTATTTGCCCTATGACTTGTGAAGAGCAAGCCAGAATGAAGAATATGAGTGTGAGTTTTCTCATGGCAGAGTAAAAAGTTGCTCGGGCAAAAATGAAACTTTAATCTGCGCTGAACAATTAAAGTCGATCCACTTTCTCAAAAATAGGACTCACGTGAGGAACTCAGCGATCTGTCGTTTGCTACTGCTAGTTAGCAAAAGATCATCGGTAGCGATCAGCTTTCGGAAGTAGTTTTCGCTCTGTGCCAACTCATTGCTGATTTCGATATTCACCAAACTCTGATGTTTTTCGTTGCTATCCACGAGCAAAACTTTAAAGGCCTTTTCATCAGTGCAGTAGACCACAATGGTCGATTGATCTCCAATTTGATCGATGTGCAAGAAAACAGGATATCTCAAAAAATCGACATCCCAACTATTCATAAATCCCATCGAGAAAAAAGGATAGAGGTACATTTTGTGCTTTAAACCAAACCTGTTTAGCTCTTCGGACAGACTTCTGGTTTCCGTCATCAACTTGCTGCCGAGGGTTTTGGCAGGGTCAAATTCACTAAACGGCAGCCACTTTTTATTGGTGTGGTAAAACTCATATTCACCAAGCCCCAGCTTGTAATCGAACGAAGAGCTTTTGTCTAGTACATAGCCTGGGTAGTACCAGTGAATACCCTGGTCTTTTGCGTATTCAACTTCATGAAGCATGGTAAAAATCCCGAGGCTGTCTTTACTGTAATCCTTGTCGTAAAGGCAGAGCAGGCTGGCCATGCTTCTAAATCCGACATCAAAATAGCTAACAGCAACCAGTTCTTCACCATCGTAGACTTCAACCTGTTTGGTATCGAACACTGTATCCATGAATCCTGCATGCAAAAAGTCTGATAGTGAACTATGGATAAAGCCTTTGAATTTGTGTTTTTGCTTTTCGTACAGGTCTTCTTTTCTGGAGCTTATAGAGGCCTCACTTACTTTGACTGTGTACTTCTTGTTGTTTTTCTTGAATAGCTTGCGGTGGCGCTTCTTCATTTCGAAGTCTCCTGTGTTCAGCCGAATATTTACCACGGAGAAAATGTCATTGTCGAGGCAAAGAAGTTCCATTTTGTAGAGCATCACCGACCCTCTAAACCAGCCTGAAGCCAGGTAGTAGTCATATCTGGCGGGCGCCAGCGTATTTGGAAAATAAGTTTGGACCAGCATAGCTGTTTCAAAAAGGTTGTCGGAGTTCCAAATATACTTCGCTTGAAGTTCTTTTGCAATCGGTTAATAGAACCGATGAGAAATTTTTCAGTGTTTGATTATCTGCTTTGTAAAAATGCCAGTCTGATGATAAATTTTGAGGAAATAAACTCCGCTAGACAAATTGTTTAGATCGACAGTGAGAGAAGATCTCTTTGTAGTTGCTACTTTGCTAATCAATGATCTGCCGTCCACGTTAGTGACTTCTACTAATCTGGTTCCTAAAGGTAGGTTTTCGATTTTTAGATTACTCGAAACTGGATTGGGGTACGCTTTTACTTTTTCAGCATCAGGACTTGCAAGAGATTGAATAAAGTCGATGAACAAGATTTCGTACTCTTTGCAACCATTTGTGTCCACCACCCAGACACCATAAAAACCTGCCTCCAGGCTGTCTTGCAAGAGTGTGTTCTCAGCTCCGTTGCTCCAGTAGACAGAGTAGGGAGAAGTGCCACCATTGATAAAAACCTCAGCACTTCCAGCCTCGTCCCCGACTTGATTTGTCGTGTTAGCCGTAAGCTTAAGTGGGTAGGGCTCAGCTATGCTTAGAGTGCCAGATGCTGAGCACCCATAGATATCTATGAATTCATAATTGTACTGGCCAGGAGGAAGTGAGTCTATTGCAGTTCCCGATATTTCGTTGTTCCAAATGCAGGTGTCGACAGGAGAACCAGACAGGTTTTGCAGTGAAATTGCCCCGTCATCATTGCCAAAGCACGATACATGTTCGACAGTAGGAGAAATCAACGGGTTAGGGTGATGAGCTATATTCACGGTGTCTGAATGAATTTCAAACCCAAAGCTATCAATTACAGCAACTGAGAAATCGCCATTTGAACTGACTGAGATAGAAGAAGTTGTGTCTCCGGTGTTCCATAGAAAACTTTCAAAATCTCCTGCAATGAGAAGTGTAGAATCGCCATCGCAAAGCGAAAGTTCACCATCTACCACTATTTGGTTACTCAGTGATTGTCCTTCGACTATTTCGATATCTTGATTTGGAGGAAGATTATAGATTTTATCAATCACTCCACTGAGCCAGGTAACTTTGAGAGAGTCTACGGTGGTTGCTGATCCCAGGCCAAAAATCATGTTATTGCTATTTTGTCCGAGGTATCCTTCACCGCATAGGGTATATTTCGTTTGCTTTACGGAATCGGTCCAAAGCTCAATTCTGGAGCCTATTCCATCTCGGTTGCTGATCACACCTTCCAGTGTTAATTTGAGGTAATTACCACCATTTCCAAGGTTTTTCATCACAACAGAAAGGTCCTCATTACCTCCTGTAATGAAGACATCTGAAAATCCATCGTTGTCAATATCGCCACTTATTGGACAATATGAGTCTGTCAATTGATTTCCCAGTCCCGAAATATTGTTTAGAGTGAATGAGTCATCACCATCATTCATAAACAATCTGTTTCTGCCGCTCTGTGCAATTTCTTTTGAAGAGCATATTATCAGATCGAGAAGAGCATTGTTGTCTACATCAACAAACAATCCGCCCCAGGTGAAGCCAATGTTGGAGAGTCCCGCTGACTGAGCAATTTCTTCGAAAGTGCCATCACCATTGTTTTTGTGAAGCAGGTTGTTATTAGCATCAGATATAAAGATATCTTGCAACCCGTCATTGTTGTAGTCCGCTACAGTGTTGCTCATTGCGTTTACCTGATAGTGAAGACCCGAAGCGATGGTCACATCTACGAAAGTCCCATATTCATTTTTATAAAGCCTGTTTGGATGGAATGTTTTATCGTTTATCACCAAAAGATCCTGCCATCCATCATTGTTGTAGTCGAGAAAAACCGATTGAAAAGAAAACTCTAACTCCTCGTCAAAACCCAACTCAACAGTTTTGTCGGTGAAGGTGCCATCGCCATTGTTTTTAAAGATCCAATTGGAGTAAGATTGATGATCGTAGTTACAAATGAACAAATCGAGTAATCCATCTTTGTTGTAATCCCCCCATGAATGGCCGTTGGTGCGTGCATTGGTTGATGGAAGTCCTGACTCAACGGTGATTTCTTCAAAAGTGAAATCAGCGATTCTTTCAAAAAGTCGAAAAGGAACATACTCACCGCTGCAAAAGAGATCCTTATCACCATCATTGTCGAAATCAACCCAGGTGACTTGTTTGTACGCACTTTCTAAGTTCACAGGAGGCGTAATCAGTGAAAACTGTCCGCTGTCGTTCTTGAAGAACTTGATGCCATCATTATCGCAAACCGTGAGGTCGTCCCAGCCGTCATCATCAAAATCTACAAAGCTTGCACCTCCACCATACTCGGCATCAAAAGAATGGATTACATTACTGCCGTTGGTGATGTCATTAAAAAACTGCTGAGAATAAACTTCATTGGACAAAAGGCAGGTAAGTATCAAACAACATGAAAGCCGCTTGAGGTATTTACTGATTGCTTGCCGACCAAGAAGTGAATGAATCATCAATTTAGTTTTTGATCACTTTGAACTGCCTTTTTCCTGACTCCAACTCAATTATTAAAAAGTAAAGACCAGAGGGGATTTGACTCAGGTTGAGTGTCTGCTTCCTTTTGCTTCCATTGGTCTGGAACATTTGGGCGACAACTTTTCCTGCTGTGGAAGTGAGCTTCATTTTGAGAATCGGTTCTTGAGAGTTAACATTAATCAGAGTGTTAAATGGGTTAGGGTAAACATTAATCTTTTCATTCACTCCGTATCCAGGAATACCGACATATTCGTCTACCAAAAATGTGAGAAATTCTGAACAGCCGTTGGCATCAACCACCTGCACATTATGCTCTCCAGGAAGCAAGTCGTCAACAAAAATCATATTGCTATCACCAACAGACCAGAATATGGAGTAGGGAAGAGTACCTCCGGAAACCGTAACTAAAGCAGTGCCATTTCCTTCCTCACTTTGGTCTTCAACTTCGAGTTCAACTTCGAGCAATGGGGGCTCGTCTATAGTTATAAGCCCTTCAGTTTGACATCTGTTATTATCATAAAATGAATACTGATAATTGCCGGCCGGTAGCCCTTCGAGGAATTCCCCTGTAGGGCCGATATCCCAGATCACCTGGTCAACACCAAATCCATTTTGGTTTGTTAATAAAACGGAGCCGTCACTTTCACCAAAGCAGGAAACGTCTGTGATTGTAGCTTGAATGGCTGGTGGAGGCAGATTGTTCACCACAAAAGTGTCGGTAGTCACTGTTATTCCTTCGATCGTTGTGAAGGCGTAATAAGATCCGGCAGTAACCCATTGAGATTGGCTCGTAACACCATTTGACCATAAAAAGTCTTCTCCGCTGGATACAGAAAGCAAGACGCTGTCGCCAGGGCAAATACCAGTCTGACCATTACTCACGATTGTAGCCTGTAGTGTTTCTCCTTCTATCGGGTGCAGTGTCTGGTTTGCTTCAACGTCATAATATCTGTCTACAATTCCACTTGGCCAGTAAACGTGAAGAGAGTCTGCTGAATCGTTGTTTTTCAATCCAATCATTTCTCGACTCGTAGCCTGAGAAAGATAGGCTTCTCCGAGGTGAACATACCTAAGTTGAACCACATCGTTAACGTAAACCTTTATAAGGCTTCCAACTCCTTTCGAATTACTCAGTACTCCTTCAAGATCCACTTTTAACCACGATTGACTACCCCCCGAATTTTGCCACAGCTGGCAAGGTGCTGTTTCTTGATTATTCTCCACAAAATCTGGAAAACCATCGTTGTTGATGTCACCCAGAGCAGTAGAAAAAGTGCCGAAGTCATCATCTTCCAATCCGATTTCATTGTGTACACAGGTAAACACACCATCTTCGGCTTCGTAAAAATGATTTTGAAAATTTATCGTACTGACATTGTTGATATTCGCCACATGAAGATCTTCATACATGTTGTTGTCGTAATCCATCCATAGTGCTGACCAACTTTCCTGAAAAACCTGAAGATCGTATTCGGCAGCCACATCAGAAAATGTACCGTTGCCATTGTTTTTTAAGAGCCTGCTGATGTAGGTGTCAGTGATGTAAATGTCAAAATCCTCATCGCGATCGAAGTCGGCTACTGAAACCGTCATGGCATCCATAATTACATCTGCTCCTGAAGCAGCCGACACATCAGTGAAAGTGCCATCACCATTGTTGTGAAACAATGTATTGGCGAAAGATAGCCTATCGTTGATGACATAGATATCCTCCCAGCCATCATTGTTGTAATCGAAGAAAATTGATTGAAAGGAAGCCTTAATGCCATCTCCCACACCAGCAACTGTAGTAACATCTGTGAACGTGCCATCACCATTATTTTCATAAAGGTGATTGGTGTATTCATATCCCTGACTTACCGTGGGGTTGTGATACTTACAGATGTAAACATCCAGATCACCATCCTTGTCGTAATCACCCCACGATGCACCGTAGTTACGGACCATTTGTATTGCAAACCCTGCTTCTTCAGTGATCTCTACCAGGTTCAATTCTCCGGTGTTTTCGAAGAGTAAGACAGATTTATGCTCCCTGGTAATGAAGAGGTCAAGATCGCCATCATTGTCAAAGTCAACCCATTGAATCGCTTTTATAGCACTGTTTTCTTCAATATCCACATTCAGAGACAGTTCGTAAAAACTGCCTCCTGCATTTTTATAAAAAACAGGGTTTCCAGTTTGAGTGCCAAACGAGAGATCGTCCCAACCATCCTGATCGAAGTCAGCGAAACTTACTCCATTGCCAAAAGTAGCACCGCTGTTTTCAACGTTAATGAAGTTTTCTGCAGTGACATTAGTGAAAGTCTGTGCATGAATAGAAGGACATGCGAATGTCAGAATAGTCGCAACAGCGCAGCACGACAAGTGTTTCAGATGCCTAGAAAGCACTGAGGTTAGGTAAGTAAGCATAATCGATGTTAGTCAAGGTAAGACTTAAAGATAGTGATTAATCAGGTAGTTAACAATTCCTTAATAAAAAAAAATACACCGATGGTTTAGGCAGAGTTATTGAATGATCAATCTGAAATAGGCCTGCTCATTTTTAGATAAGACATGTAGGAAGTATAGCCCTGGGGGTAATTCTTCTAGGTTCACTGTTGTTCTTCGGATTTCTCGAGAGATTAGTTGTTTAGCAACTTCTTCTCCAGAAGAGTGAAATACCCTGATTTCTCGTGCATTCGAAAGGTTTTGCACAGTTACATGATCGATTGCAGGATTTGGATGAATGCTAATTGTCGATCGACTGTAGTTGGGTAGTCCTGTCAAATTTGAGATAGTAAAAAATGTGGTGTCTGTGCAATTTTGTGTGTCAGTGATCTGCAGGAAATAATTGTCTGGAATAAGCCCTTCGATAGCTGTCTCCTGTTCAAGACCGTTGGACCAGAAAATGAAGTAGGGTGAGACGCCTCCGGTAATTGAAAGAATTTCGGCAGTTCCAGGAAAACCGTCAATTTGATCAGTGGTAGTTAATTCGGCATAAATTGAGTCTGGTTCTTCAATTTCGAAAGCAGATGACAATCTACAACCGTTCATGTCGATTACTTCAACCTGATACAGGCCAGGGGACAAGTTACTGGCTACAGTTCCGGAAAAATCAGGATTTTGCCAGATCACCGTATCTATTCCCATTCCACTGTTGTTAGAAATACTCACCTGACCGTTGTCGAAACCAAAACAGCTAACGTTATCGATTTGGTAATCAATTGCTGGTGGAGGAAGAACCTCTACCATTACTGTATCAGAAAGGAAAGTCATACCCAGATATTCAACTTCAGCTGAGTACTGTCCTGGTTCATTTACTAGAATTGTCTCACTTGTTGATCCGTTCGACCAGGATACATTGCTCCAACCTGCAAGATTCAAGGTGAGAGTGTCACCCGAGCAGATAGATGCATCGCCATCAAATGTGATTTCCGGGGAGATAGAGCTTCCTTCTGCAATTGTTATGCTCTGATTAGCTTCCAAACCGTAAAAGTTGTCTACCATACCGCTAAGCCACTCCACTTTCACAGAATCTACTACAGTATGGGAACCTAAACCAAAAATCTTGTGCTGAGAGTCCTGACCCAGGTAATTTTGACCACACATGGTATACTTTGTAAATGCATCGTCACCACAATAAACAGTGATCCAGGAGCCAATTCCATCTCTATTGCTTACCACTCCTTCAAGTGTGACTTTCAAAAAGTTGCTCCCGTTATTCAGGTTTCGCCAGACTATTGCTGGATTGGGGGCCAGATTGTGAACAGCAATGTCCGAAAATCCATCGTTGTTAAGATCACCGATTGCAGGACAAACGCTTTTCGCTGTGTTTCCCTGGTAGAAAATGCTGTTGTCATTTGTAAAACTGCCATTTCCATCATTCACGTAAAACTCATTTTCTTGAGGTGGTAAAGAGGGGTTGTAGGTAGCAACATAAAGATCTTCAAATCCATTGTTGTCATAATCGATCCAAACAGCACCCCAGGAATAACCGTCAAGTATGTCTCCAATACTCTCACTTACATCAGTAAATGAATCCCCTGTATTTCCTCTAAGCAGTCTATTACCTCCAGGAGTGTTGGTGACGTAGATATCTAATTCTGCATCATTGTTATAGTCTCCCACAGTGGCTGTCATCGCATCAATTACAATCCCTGCAAGAGAAATGGTGCTTACATCACTAAAAGTTCCGTCCCCATTGTTGTGATACAGTGTGTTGTTGTCGGTTTTATCGTTTATGACGTAAATATCCTGCCAGCCATCTTTGTCATAATCGATCCAAACGCTGCCGAATGACATTGTGATCCCATCTTCGACTCCAGCTTGTAAAGTGATATCGGTAAATGTTCCGTCACCGTTGTTTCTGTAAAGTTTATTGAGTTTGTAATAATCTGCTGGGTTGTCGACTTCACCGATGAATTCATAATTTGAAAGGTACAAGTCCAGAAGACCATCATTGTTGAAGTCCCCGAAAGAGGCTCCATGGGTATGAGCAAGCACCTGGGATAGACCAGTGTTTTCAGTAATATCTACAAAATTGAAATTACCTGTGTTTTCAAACAATCGAAGTGGGGACATGTCTGCAGTAACCAGAAGATCGGAGTCGCCATCATTGTCAAAATCGACCCATAGCACGTGCTTGGTTTTTCCATAGCCATAAATACTGTTTGGCAGCTGTTGGAGCACACCGGCCTGATTGAGGTATATTTCGATGTATCCGTTAGTTTCACTAAAAGTCAGGTCGTCCCAACCGTCTTTGTTGAAATCATAAAAACTGACTCCACCACCGTATTCATTATCGCTCACAGAAATATCAATGCCTTGTTGTTCGGCTACATTGACGAAAGTTTGGCTGAATACTAGAAATGGATTAAGAACAGCAAACACAAGAAGAATCTGCCTTATCATCAGGTTCAGTTGTCGGTTTATTACAAGCTATGAAGATACGAAATCCTGAAGCAATTTACTTTGCTCTGAAAAACTTTATTGAGGTGTTTTCATCAGGAACTTTCATCAACTGCTCTCTGAACTCACCGTTGCGATACATCTCGGCCTGGTCGGAGTAGTGGTCGCTAAAAAAGTGTCCGGACTGTCCACTTGGAGAAATGCTCAACGATTTAGTGATGTCCTCAAAATCGATGATGATGCGCATCTGCGGACCGGCTTTCACCTGAAACTTTCCGTCATTATCCAGCAGAAAATCGGCCTGATTCACTGTTTCGTAGCCGCCTTGAGTGGGTTCGGGAGCGACATTAAAGAAAGGTTTTAATAAGTCTACTTTCCCAATAGGGTGCTCGAGCTCCAATGTGTGTAGCTTGCCCCAGGTCCAGTTTTCGGGATTATCACCAAATTGATTTGCCAGAGATTCTACTGCATCTGCATAAGCCTTTCTGAGGATTTCCTCTCTGGTTTCTTTTT
This sequence comes from Halocola ammonii, assembly GCF_049334165.1. Classification (NCBI taxonomy): domain Bacteria; kingdom Pseudomonadati; phylum Bacteroidota; class Flavobacteriia; order Flavobacteriales; family Halocolacceae; genus Halocola; species Halocola ammonii. The sequence continues at coordinate 199,868 of NZ_JBEGHD010000004.1, read as the reverse complement.
CAGAAGTATTTACATTATCCCACCAAATAGACTCTGAGTTTCTGAGAAGCTTCGGGTAGGCTCCTTTCACCAGGTGCGTTTTAAGCATTAGGTTGTACTCATCTTCCGAAAGTTCATCAGCAAGCGCTCCGTGGATAATTCGCTCGAGCAATCTATAGTAAAGTGAGGGAGAGGTGTTTTCGATAGAATGATCGCCATCCCAAATCAGCAGGCTCAAGGCACGTGCTTCTTCAGGTGAAAAGTCTCCAGAACCGCGAAGTTGCTCATAGAGATATTTCGACAGATCTGAGTCGATCGGTGAAGTCACATCAGTGATCACATCTTTCATTTTCTCGGTGTTCCAGTCATTTACAGGGTCAAGCAGCTGCCTGATCCGAAGCGCTCTTTGCTTTGGTTTGTAGTAACCCGGATAAAAGGAAGAATCCGGCAGTTGCGGCTGATCGTTTGCCGAGTAAACAAACCCCGATGTAGGATTCACCTGCTGCGGATTCATTGAGAAAGGTAGGTAACCGAGTGGTTCATCGTTTCCGGATGCTCCATCGAGGAATAGCTTGCCCTTCACATGATCCGGTCGGTCGAGCAGGCGAGTGGCGCCCCACCAGGCAATGTTGCCATCGCCATCACCATAAATGAAGTTAAGTCCCGGCCCGTGAATCCGACTCACTTGCTTCTGAGTGTTCTCCAGGTTTTGCGAGTGGTTGATTTCATAAAAAACACTCAACAGGTCGTTCTCAAACTTGTGGTAGTTCCACCAAAAGGAAACCGGTTGGTCAGAAGAAATCTGATCGAAAGCTCCGTTCACTACAGGACCGTGGTGCGTTACTTTGGTTTGAATGATGGTGTCGTTGGCGCCTTTTACCTTGATCGTGTCGGTGAAAACTTCAGCATCGAGCCAGTCGCTACGGCTTTTGTAGCGGTTTGAATTTTCAGATTCGAATGTTTCGCGATAAAAGTCACAGTCGTCTTCTTCCAAAATTGTCAAACCCCATGCGATGTCGCGATTGTGGCCAACAAGTGCAAATGGAATTCCACCCAGGAAATTTCCGTAGAAATCGAAATTAGGGCAGGAGAGATGAGCCTCATACCAAACTGCGGGCTGCGAATAGCCAATGTGCGTGTCGTTAGAAAGCATCACTTTTCCCGATTCTGTCTTATCTCCTGAAATCGCCCAGCCGTTGCTACCCATAAATGGCACTACCGGTAGCTTGTCTATGATCGTTTGTACTTCGCTGGAAATGGAAGAATACTTTTTGAAGTTCCGATTGTAGATGGTGTCTACAAATGCAGTATCGACATCGTACCAGCCAAGGTCGGTCAAATAACTTTCCCCGTGTTGATGGTAAATGCTGTTCACGAGAGGGTCTGTACGAGTACCCAGATTAAAGCTGAACGCCATGTAGCCGGCAATGCAATAAATGTCGTAAGTGGTGAATTTCTTTTTAGGAATGCCCATCAAACTGAATTCGATGGGTTTTGGGCCGTTTTCAATAAAGCTGTTTACTCCATCCAGATACGCCTGAAGCATACGGAAGTACTTTTCATTTGCATGATTTTGCTCAATGCGGTTTGCATTTTCTCTGGCTATTCTTGGAACACCGAGAGTTCTGAACAAAACATCCGCATTCAATAGGTCTTCTCCCAGTACTTCGGAGAGAGTGCCACTGCCAACCCTTCGCATGAGCTCCATTTGAAAAAGCCGCTCACTGGCGTGAACGTAGCCAAAAGTTCGATAGAGATCTTCCTCGCTTTCGGCTTCGATGTGAGGAATGCCCCATTGATCAAAAGTTACTTTGGAGTCTTTGTCCAGCGTATTGAGCTGTACTTCTCCGCTGTAATTTGGAGTGATCGATGCCAGGTAGATCCATGTTCCTCCTGCCAGTATCAGCGCGAAAAACACGACCCACAAGAAAATTCTGAGGAACTTCTTCATTACGTTCAGTTTAGGTTCAAAACCCCAAAAGTAGAGGGCTTAAAAAAAACTGAAGTAACTAATTTTTTCTCTTCGCACGGAAATTAGGTTTCCCTTTACCGCCTTTATCGAAAGATTTTTTTCCCTTTCCTTTTCCCTTATAACCTCCTTTGTGGCCACCGCCACCGCCTTTTCGTTTGCCAGGGCCTTTGTCCGAAATATCGGCTTTCACCGAGCGGCCTTTGATCTTGAGTCCAGAGAGTGCCTTGGCTACTTTCTGAGCCTGGTCCTTATCGATGTCGACAAAGCTAAACTCGCGCTTGATATCAATTCTACCAACGTGCTCACCAGTGATACCGGCATTATCGCAGATAAATCTCAAAAGCGAACCTTTGTCGAACTGATCGAGTTTTCCGAGGCTCATGAAAACGGTCTGGAATCGATCGTTGTCGCTGCCGTAGTATTCCTGCTTCGAATCGGCTGGTTTGCGGTTAAGGTCAGCTGCATCGGCATGATCGGCCATGATGTCGCTCAGCTGGTGGGCAACTAGTTTTTCAATCAACTCTTCCTTCGAAAACTGCGCAAGCTCATCGTAAGCCAGTTCTAGCCAGGGCTGAACGTTTTTCTGACCGAGCGGCACTTCAATCAATTTATCGAGATAGTGAACCAGCTGACTTTCGAGCACTTCATCACCTGCAGGCACTTTTGAATGCTGCATCGGTTTGCCGATTTTCTTTTCGATGGCTTTGATCTTGCCTGTTTCGCGAGGCGTCACCAGAGCGATCGACATACCCGATTTTCCGGCACGTGCCGTTCTACCGCTTCGGTGGGTGTAGTTTTCAATTTCGTCAGGAAGCGTGTAGTGAACAACGTGAGTAATGTCGTCCACGTCAATTCCACGAGCGGCTACATCTGTTGCCACCAAAACTTTAATCGAGCGCTCTCTGAATTTTTTCATCACTGAGTCGCGCTGCATCTGAGAGAGGTCTCCGTGAAGAGCATCCACAGGATAACCTGCTTTGGCGAGCTTTTCGGCTGCTTCGATAACCTGACGTCTGGTTTGGCAAAAGACCAATCCGTACATGTCAGGCCAAAAGTCAAGCGTTCTTTTAAGCACTGTAAATCGCTGGCGACCATCAACAATGAAGTAGTGGTGCTCGAGATTTTCGGCACTTGAGTTTTTTGTTCCCGCTGTTACTTCTAGCGGGTTGGTCATGTATTCTTTGGTGATACGAGCGATTTCGGGTGGCATGGTTGCAGAGAACAACCACACTTTTTTGTCTTCATTGGTTTGCGACAAAATTTCATCGATATCCTCCTTGAAGCCCATGTTCAACATCTCGTCTGCTTCGTCCAACACGCAGTAATCGATTCTGCTCAGATCGATTTTTCTACGGTTCATCATGTCCATCAACCTTCCGGGAGTGGCCACAATGATTTGCGGCTTTTTGTCAAGCTGTTTCAATTGCTCACCAAAGCTTGCACCACCATAAATGGCTACAACTCTGGCATTGTCGGTAAACTGGAGGAACGTAGTAAAGTCAGCGTGAATTTGATTACAAAGCTCACGCGTAGGGCAGATCACCACCGCCTGAACATGTTTTTTGCTAAAGTCAATAAGGTGGCCCAGCGGCAAGCCAAATGCAGCTGTTTTTCCTGTTCCTGTTTGTGCAAGTCCTATAAGATCTTGCGGAGTTTCAATAAGGGGAGGTATGGCTTTGGACTGGATTTCTGAAGGTTTTTCAAATCCGAGTTGCTCTACAGCCTGAACGATTTCAGGTTTTAGCCCGAGCTCTTGAAATAATGTCATGAAGAAATTTTTTGCAAAAATAGTTTATTCCCGGTCAGGAATTACAAAAGAGTTTGGGGTTGGGATGAATTCAAGATTTTATCTTTATGCCTCTTTCAGAACTCTTTCTAAAACAACAAGATTTTTCAGATACTCATCTGTGTTCTGCCATTCATAGAATTTTGTAGCGTATAGCTTTTGTCTTTTTAAAGCTAACTCAACTATTGGTTTATTCTTGTTATCAATTTTTCCTTCATCTACCAATTGGGCAAACCCGGTGGCGATGACAGAAGTGTCAACAATAAATATTTGATGAAGGTCCTCCTGAGGAGAGACAGATGATTCATCTAAAACTTTCTGATTGTAATCTGATAAACCCTTGTCAGTTAAGTTTTCAATTGTCAGTCTCAAGAAATCCAATGTTTCTGACTTTGGATTTCTGGTTCTCCACTCTCGGAATTCTGCTAAGGCCATATCACCCTCATCAGAGCCAAAGGGAGCTAATTCATCAAAATTGGACCAGAAGAATTCTTCCGGAATCAGTTGAATTGCCCTCTGATGAGCACGATCTTTATCAATGCCATAGGGTTCATCCAGATTAGATTTATCGTCATACTTTAAAGATGGTTTCGCAGCCGTCTTGTTCTTACCGAATATTCGATTTAGTATTCCCATAGTTTCTGGTTTTTTCAAAAATGTAAATCAGTTTGGCAATCAGTATATGCTTAAATCTTTGATTTGATTTTAAATCATCTTTATCAGAGCCAACTCACAATTGTTCCGATCCCAATGATAGCAAGTGCAATAAGACCTATTCCAATTCCGATGAAGCCAAACATTACCATCTTACCTTTCCAGTTTTCTTCATTTTTAGGAAATGATTTACTTCCTGGTTGTTTATCCTTATTTGTTAACTCAACGTGGTCAAAGAAAAAATCACTGTTTTCATCTATCCAATCTAGATCCAACCCTGTAGTTTCAGCTTTGCCTTTGTCAAACTTTCTGTTATAAGATTCAGTAGCAGCTTTCAGGATTTCAGCTGCAAATAATTCCAGTCCCTTTCGATTAGCTTTTATGCAACTTTCATCTGGTGCTCCACCATATTGATAAAAACCGAAATAAGCCTCATCTTTTACGTTTCGCCTTTCTAATTCTGAAATGACGCTTTTCAATTCGAAATCTTTCATAGTTCAAAATGATGAGTTACCACAAATATGCAAAAGCTAAAATTGGTTTGTGTTTAATCATAATTATCGCTGACGCTGCATACTCTTATGTCTCAGCTTCCATGTTAAAGAATACCACAAGCGTTTAAATTTCTGATGTCTCCAATTAATGTCGAACTTCTTTCCTACTTGAAACCACGGAGGTAATGAAAACAAGGGTTGGAACGGTGGGAATTCACTTACCAGATTATTTAATTCTCCCTCCTCACGTAACCTTCGGCTACAAATGAGTTTGACTACTGTTCTTTCTTTTGTTGAATGAACTATTTCGGAATTAACCCATAGTGGAACTATTCCTTCATCAACCAATAATTCGGATGTTTCATCAAAGTCAAAAAGTTGTCCTTCCAGCTGATTAAATTCATGGAGTTTCTGAATTTCCTTTTCGTTCAAATGTTCACTTTCAGTACGGTCATTTGGTTCAATTAGAAATTTGGTGTTACCAGACAAAGAATTGGACACCAAGTCTTGTGAGAGTAAGATCAGTTTTTCGGTTGATTTAACGAGTCGGTTTCTGAGTTCTTCTTCCTTCAACTTAGAACATGTTTTGTCAGACAAGCAGTTTCTATTTTCTTGAATTCCTTTTTCAAGATTAACTTTTGATAACGAACCTAAAACCTAAAAATCCCGTCAGGCGTCACACAACTTGTCAGCTTCACATCGTGGTCGGCAACATCTTCGATTTGGTCGATGGGAGGGAAGAAGGAAATTCCGATTCGTTCGGTGTTAGGATTGCACATGGAGAGGAACTTGTCGTAAAAGCCTTTGCCGTAGCCAACTCTGTAACCTTGTTTGTCAAAGGCCAGGAGTGGTATCAAAACCCGGTTGATCTCTTTCGGGTCGATTTCTTCTCCGTCTTCGGGTTCGTCAATTCCCCAGGAGCTTTTTTTGAATCGGGTGGTGTCGAAAATTTCGAAGTGGCGCAGCGTGTCGCCTTCAAAGTCGGTCACTGAAGTGGAAACTCTGATCCCGGCCATCGTCCAAAACTTGCGGATCAGCGGCCAGGTGTCGGCTTCGTTGAATCTGGCGATGGGAATGAAAACATGAACAAAGTGGTCCTTCCAGTCGAATTCGGTGAGTAGCTTTTCGGCAATTTGCTCGCTCAGTTTCTCCCGCTCATTGTCTGAGAGTTCCTGTCTTTTTGCTTTGTATTCTTTGCGAAGTTCTTTTTTCGAAAACCTGCTCATAGCCAGATCACATTCCCGGGAAGTTGGGCATGATGTTTTGCGCTGAAGAAGCCATTTCCGCTTCGTAAACCTTTTCGGCTTCCTCGAGTGCTCGGTTCGTGGCAACAAGGAGGAGATCCTGAAGACTGTCTTTGTCGTCCATAAGTTCATCGTCAATTTTAATGTCGCGAACTTTTCTGTTGCCGGTCATTTCAACCACAACGCCTTCTGATTTTCCTTCCACAATCACAGATTCGAGTCTCTTTTTAGACTCTTCTACCTGTGCCTGCATTTTTTTTAGTGCGTCCTGAAACATAGATCTTTAGATTTTATGATGTAAGAGTTTTAGTCTTCAATTGTTTATTTAATGCCGCGCTCTTTTTTGATGGTTTCGTAAGCGTCAGTGACTTTTTGAAATTTGTCTCTCGCTGCATTGGCGTGCTCTTCGCCCAGGTTCTTCAATTTGTCTGGGTGGTACTTCATCGCCATTTTCCGGTAGGCTTTTTTCACTTCGTTGTCGCTGGCCGAGCTGTCAATCTCGAGCACCTTGTAGGCGTTGCCAACGTCTTTGTAAAACATGGCCTGGATAGATTGAAAATCTTTTGCGCTGATTCCCAGGTAACCGGCAATTCTCTCGATGGCCGAAGCTTCCGAAGAATCCACTTTCCCGTCTGCCTGTGCAATTCCAAAGAGGTAGTGGAGCAACTGCAATCGCATCGGGTGCTCCATGTTGTAGCGGATCTGCTCGCAAATAGCTCTCTCCTGAATCGGCTTTTTGAGGATTTCGCGAAGCAAACCAACCTGTTCAGCTGCCATTGCCGGTCCAAATTGTTTTTCAAAAAAATCGCGGACGTAGTTCAGTTCCGACTTCATCACTTTGCCATCAGCTTTCATGATGGTAGCCGAAAGCACCAAAAGGGCAGAGGCGAAGTCGCCTGGCTGGGTTCTGTGACGATATTGCTGATAATTTCTGCTGTAGTTTCTGGATTGACGACTGTCTTGCTGACCTTTCACGGCCAGTGAATTGTCTTCGAACATGTAGCCAAGAGCAAACCCCAGTGCCGCGCCAATGGGTCCACCCATGGCCCAACCAACTGCTCCGCCTATCCACTTTACATATTTTGCCATTTGTTTTTTCTAAACCTCTTTTTAAACTCTTATTAACTCTTACTAATTATCGATTTAATTCCGATTGAAATTCATTTTGATTCCTCCGTTCACACATCTCTCGACTTTACTTCGACTGTGCTCAGCACAAGCGCTCGAGAATCGGCCAACGCGCGAATGCCGGTTGTCGAGCGGAGTCGAGACAAAAGGGCAGCATTTTAATAGGAATTAATTTAATAGTCTAATAATTATTTTTTCAGGTGATTGTTTTTATCGAGAGAGACTTACCAGCTTCCACCGGCACCTCCGCCTCCGAAGCCGCCTCCGCCAAAACCACCGAAGCCGCCTCCGCCTCCTCCAAAGCCACCTGAGCCGGAAGAGAAGTTGTTGTAGTAACCTCCGTGGCCACTGCTGCTGCCGATTAACCAAAAGGCAGCCCAGAATCCGAGGTCGTTGGTGCGGGCATAACTGCGTGCTCTTTTGGCGCGAACCAAAAAGACAAGAACAAAAATGGCCAGCATGAAAAACATGGCAAAAATGGCTTTTCCACGACCACGTTTACCCACATTTTCGGTGTAGGCTTGTGAATTAATTTCGCCTTTGGCAAACTTCATCACCATGTCCGCCCCCGCATTAAGACCTTTGAAGGTATTTTTCTGCTTGAAGTGCGGAATCATTTCGTTGTCCACAATCATTTTTGCCGTGGCATCCGGAATTGCACCTTCGAGCCCCATTCCCGGAGAGATGAATACTTCGCCTTTTGAACTTGCAGTTTTCGGTTTGAAAACGATCACCACACCGTTGTCCAAATCTTTCTGGCCAACGCCCCAGTTTTGCCCGATTTCAGTCGCAAAGTTGTAAGGTGCGTCACCGCAAAAATCCGGGTGAGTAACAATCACAATCTGGTTGGAGGTTTCCCTCGCGAAGCTATTGAGCTTTTTGGTGAGCTGCTGCTCTTCGCCACTGGAAAGAACGTTTGCAAAGTCATTAACAAGTTTGCCTGTGCTCTTTGGAGGGCAGTCCTGGGCTGACAAGCTAAGCGATAGCCCTATAAAAATTGCCAGTGCAATGAGCCTGATGTAGTGGAATTGTTTTTTAAGAGCCATAGGAGATATCGTCTGAGAGTTCGTTAACATCGTCTTTTTTCACCGGGAAATTCTTAGAGAGCTGTTCACCTGCGCGGGCAATTCCTTTGCTGAGTCCCTGAGTGAACTCACCTTTTTTGAAGTGCTCTGCCATTTCGTCTTTAATGTCGTCCCAAAAATGATCTGGAACAACCTTGTTGATGCCTGCATCACCGAGAATGGCGAATTTGTGATCTTCGTAAGCGAGGTAGAAGAGAACACCGTTTCGCTTATCAGTTTTGTGCATTTCCAGTTTTTCAAAAAGAAAGGCAGCGTGGTCGAGAACATCTTCCTTGCATCGCTTATCCAGATGAAGTCGGATTTCGCCACTGGTTGTGTTTTCCGCCTGCCGGATAGCATCTTTTATAGATTTCACTTCTTCGTCAGTGAAAAAATTGCTCGCACTCATAGTCCGTTGGTTTTTGGTGTAAAGAAGTGAGGGCAGCTTTTGGCTACCCTCACTGAATTATTAAAACTTAAAACTGCACTTCGGGAGCATCTTCTGAACCCGGATCGGCCTGAAAACCTTCACGAGTAGTGAAGTTGTCATCAGGAGATTCGGTAAACGAAAGAGCCGTTTTCTTAAAGTAGCCCCGAATGTAGCTGTTGTACTTGCTCACCGACTCGTTGTATCGCTGCCTGGCCACGTTGATTCTGTTCTCTGTCCCTTCAAGTTGAGATTGAAGTTGAGCGAAGTTTTCAGTGGATCGAATTTGCGGATAGCGTTCAAAAACCAACCCGATGGTCGAGTTGATCTTGCGACCGACAGATTCGATTTCTCCAGGAGTTTTTGCATCGGCAATGCCAGCACGAGCTTCGGTTACTCTGGTGAGAATTTCTTTTTCATTCTCTGCAGCACCTTTCACGGTGTTCACAAGGTTTGGAATGAGGTCGGCCCTACGCTGGTAGGTGGCCTGAACATCGTTCCACTCTTTGTCAACTTGTTCCTGGTACTGAACGGCACTGTCGTGCACGCTGGCTGCCCAGAGCCAAAAGATCAAAAATATCAACCCGATTACTCCTACAATGCTGAGAAGTACAGCTACTGTTTTATTCATTTTGTTTGATTTTAATGTTTGTCAATTGATTACTCAGCAAGCTGCTCTGCTTCGCGTTTCACAAAGTCTGTGAGCGCTTTTCCTTTGAGCAATCCCTGAGCGAGTAGTGCCAAATCTACAGCTTGTTTTGCCAAAAGCTCTTTTTTAGCATCGTCTTTTTCGCTCAACATTTTTTGAGCGAGCTTGTGATTGGAGTTTACCACGAGGTTGTATTTTTCAGGAAGCTGACCAAACATGTGCATTCCGCCACCTCCGGCCATTTGCTGCTCTTTCATTCTTCGCATAAACTCGCTTTGAGTAATCAAGATAGGAGCATCCTTCTCGCTCATGCTCTCAAATTGAACATCAAACTTCTCCTTGCCGGCAACTTTTTCGAGCACTGGCTTCAAAGTGTTTTGATCTTCTTCTGAAAGCTTTGATGGAAGGCTGTCTTCTTTCTGAATCAACTTGTCGATAGTGTCGGCATCAACTCGTGCAAACTGGAAGTCGCTGTGTTTGCTTTCGAGCTTTGAAATCAAGTGGCTCGTCAGCGGACTTTCGAGAACGAGCACTTCATAGCCGCGCTCTTTGGCCGTCTCGATGTAGCTGTGCTGCGCTTCCATGTTGTTGGTGTAAAGCACCACTGTTTTCCCGTCTTTATTTTTCTGAGTGTCCTTGATCTTTTCCTTCAATTCATCGAAGGTAAAGTACTTTTCCTCAGTGTTTTTGAAGAGAGTGAATGACTCTGCTTTCTCGTAGAATTTCTCATCGCTAAGCATTCCATAGTGAATGAAAATCTCGATGTCGTCCCATTTCTTTTCGAAGTCTTCGCGATCTTTTCGGTACATCTCAGACAGCTTCGATGCCACCTTTTTGGTGATGTGGCTGGAGATCTTTTTCACGTTAGAATCTTCCTGGAGGTAAGATCTCGAAACGTTCAGAGGAATATCTGGTGAATCGATAACACCGTGGAGCAGTGTCAAAAATTCAGGTACGATGTTCTCTACATTGTCTGTGATAAAAACCTGATTGCTGTAGAGGTTGATCTTGTTCCGCTGAACTTCAATGTTGTTCTTCAGCTTCGGGAAGTACAGAATTCCTGTCAGGTTGAAAGGGTAATCCACATTTAGGTGAATGTGGAAGAGCGGGTCCTCAAAATTCATTGGGTACAGCTCGCGATAGAAACTGTCGTAGTCTTCCTGAGTCAGGTCGCTTGGAGACTTTGTCCAGGCCGGAGTTGTGTTATTGATGATGTTGTCTTCAACAATCTTTTCTTCTTTACCGCCTTCAATCTCTTTTCCTTCTTCGTCTTTTTCTTTAACTGTGCGTTCGTTTGTTCCAAACTTCACAGGAACCGGCAAGAACTTACAGTATTTGTTCAAAATTCCACTGATGCGCGATTCATCCAAAAACTCTTCTGAGTCTTCATTGATGTGCAGCACCACGTCTGTTCCCTTGTGCTCTTTTTCAATTTCGTCTATCGTGTAGTTTGGAGATCCATCGCACGACCAGTGAATGGCTTTTGCGCCTTCTCTTTGCGACAAGCTGATGATTTCCACTTTTTCGGAGACCATAAAAGAAGAGTAGAACCCAAGTCCAAAGTGGCCGATGATGGCGTTTTTCTTATCCTCGTCTTTGTATTTCTGAACGAACTCTTCTGCGCCAGAAAATGCAATTTGGTTGATGTATTTCTCAACTTCTTCCTCAGTCATCCCGATTCCATTGTCACGGATGGTAATGGTTTTAGCATCCTTGTCAAGGATTACTTCCACCTGAAAGTCTTCCGATTCGGGCTTAAGTTCTCCAAGGTCGCCAAGCGTTTTTGCTTTTTGGCAGGCATCCACTCCGTTGCTCACCAACTCTCTCAAAAATATCTCGTGGTCGGAGTAGAGGAATTTTTTGATGATCGGAAAAATGTTTTCCGTCTGTACGTTAATCGTTCCTTTTTCCATTGATTATTTCGGTTTTGTTCAGATTTTCGATTTGTAAACATTCCGTGACTGTCAAAGTCAGTGCCATCGCTTTTGTCTGTGACAAAGGGGCAGGGCATGACCCATTGAAAGAATGCTGGCGGCAATTCTGACAGTTTGAGCATCCATGAATGGACAAAAAGTTAGCATCAGATTTAACAGAAAAATAGAACTACACTTCAGTTTTCTGCTTATTTTTTGATTTCACAATACCACGAAATTTATGTTGGGAGCTCAACTCAAGTACAATCGATACAAAATTAACCGCCAACCCCAGCGAGAGAGTGGCTTTGTAACGGTTTTGCTTAACCTGAGTAATGACGAAAACTTCACTTTTGTAGCCGAGCAGGCAGCCGAAAGAGCTATAAATTGCGGTCTCGAAATTCGTGGGCTATTGCTCGATTTAGATCAAAGAGCCAATGAGAAGGATATCGAACAGCTTTCCAAGCGATTTAGAAATGAGTTGGAAAGCCACGGTTTTAAAGGCGATGCGAAAATTGATGTAGAGAGGAAGTCGTTTCACAAATTGATTGACTCCTATTTTCATGAGTCAGCTCTAATCATTTGCGATAGCGGTTTTACCAACACAGAAAAAAGATGGCGTCATTTTCTTGCGCGCACTGTCGGGTGCGAAATGGTAAGAGTAGAGAAGAGGCGGTCCAACCGGTTTTTTAATCTGGATAAAGTGGTTGAGCGTGTGTCTTCAGAAAAAATCACTCTGCCGGATTTGATGTCGTGGGTCGATCGAGATGTTGATTTGTATTACGCTTAGGTTAAAAGTGTTTGTCTTATCAGATTATTTCTATTTTGGGCTTCCTAAAAATTTAATCCTTAACAAATTTATCTATGGAAGATTCTACTCTCGACTCTAAGTTCAACACAGAAATTGGTCTCACAAGCTACACACTCGATTACTTGCAATCAGCAGCCAAATGGGCAAAGTTTCTGTCGATTGTCGGATTTATAGGTGTTGCTCTGATGGTTTTCTTAGCATTTTGGGTTGGAAATAGCTTTTCTGCGATAGGACGTGGTTTTGGAATCAACCAATTAGGTGGTCTTGTATTCACTATTATTTACCTGGTTCTGGCTGCGGTATATTTCTTTCCTGTATTCTTTCTTTTCAGGTTTTCCAGTAAAGCATTGATAGCAATTAGACGAATCGATCAACATGAAATGGATGAGTCTTTCTCTAACTTGAAGGCAATGTTTCAATATATGGGAATCGTAACGATCGTAGGGTTAACACTGAATATTTTCGGTTACTTGTTCGCAATGGCCATTTGAAATAAAACTAAAGGTATCTCCAGTATTTTTGAGGTTAGTAATTTTTTAAAATGTTTATCTACGATTTGAATGTCCGGCAACAATTATGCGACATTTGCATCGATCGATAAACTCGAATGGTATGAATCGGAGAATAAAGTTTTCATTTGTTTATTCTGCACTTGCTGTATTCGCAATACTAGTATCTAGCTGTGGCGATGGAGGAAAGTCATCGGGAAATCAAAGCGAAGTAGAAAGCGAGATCACTACGCTCAACGGGGAGGCTCAAGGAACCACATACTCAGTTTCCTACTGGGGCACTGATAAAGATTACAAGTCCGAAATTGACTCTATTCTATTGGAGTTCGACAAAGGCATGTCGACCTACCGCGAAGGCTCGCTGATCAATCAAATCAACGACTTCACAAGAACAGACACTGTTTTCGCTTTTTACGACTCCACGAAGTTTATGAGCGTGGTGTTCGAAGTGGCCCGCGAGATTTGGAGAAAAACTGATGGTGCTTTCGACCCTTCAGTTTATCCTCTGGTGCAAGCCTATGGGTTTGGACTAGAAAACAGACAGGAAATGACCCAGGAGAAGGTGGACTCAATTATGGAGTTTACCGGGTTTACTCCGAGCCACATCGAAATGATAGAAGTGGAGAAGGAGCATCTCTACAAAGTTACCTGGATTAGAAAAGGGGTTCCTACAACAAAGATCGACTTCAACGCCATCGCTCAGGGATATTCGGTAGATGTGATTGCCGATTATCTCTTTATGGACGGCATCGAAAATTTCATGGTTGAGATTGGCGGTGAGGTTACCTGTAGAGGCATTAAACCAGATAGCTCTCTTTGGCGCATCGGTATCGATAAACCTATTGAAAATGCTGAGAAAAGAGAACTCGAAGCCATTGTAGAATTGCACAATACTTCAATCGCCACTTCTGGAAGCTATCGGAAGTTTTATGAAAAAGATGGGATAAAGTACTCTCACACTATCGATCCTAAAACCGGTTGGCCTGTTCAACACTCATTGCTAAGCGCAACAGTGATGACACCCTCATGCATGACTGCAGATGCCTATGCAACAGCGTTTATGGTTATGGGAGTTGAAAAGACGAAAGACTTCTTGAGAGCGAATCCAGGGTTAGACCTGGAGGTATTTCTGATCTACGACCAGGACGGCAACTGGGAGACTTTCGCCAGCAAGGGAATGGAAAAAGTGATCCAAAAAATAGAGTAGGAACTAGGCCGCAGCTGTATCCTTATCACCCTGACACTTTTCTTCGGGACGCGCTCCACACACTGAGCAAGAGGCTCCTTCTTCTTGAAGCATCGGGTTGTTGCTGGCGCAAGTGCCGGCAAACTTACCGTCCTTCTTCACAAGAATTTTGATTGCAATTCCAGCAAAAGCTAAAAGTAATAATCCTATGGTGAGCAATACTAACTTCATAATCTGTCCTTTCTGATTGCAAATTTAATACCTTCTTTCGGTTAAAATCTAATCGAGAGGGATAAGTTCACCGCTTCCCTGAATGATTGGCTCCACATTAGCAGATGGGCCTGAATAGTAGATGTTTCCATCTAAACTGATTGAGGCAAAGAGGTATTCCGAAAAGTTTACATAAATGTCATTGACCGAGGAGTTGTTTACAAAAGCCTGCTCAGACTGGAGGTACCTGGCGTCTATCACACCATATCCACCATTGAACAAACCCACTTTTTGCGTTGTACCTGTCAACTTTATGTTTCCAATTCCGGTGTGACAAATCACACTCACCGAATCCGCCTCAAGCGAGAGGTCCACATCGCCAACCCCGTGGTTCTGCTCGTAAAAGAAGACATCCGTTTTAAGTTGGTTGGTCGATTGAATTTTTCCCTGGCCGTAGTTGATGAGAGCACTGAGATCTGAAGTGTGTAGCTCTATGGACACCTTGTTTTTAAAGCTCCTCACAAACCGGCAGGTATTTTCATTATCAATAGTGAGAACGTTTGCTTCTACGTCCGTCACAATTTTATCGAGAAGGTTTTCATTGGCTGTTACAATGGCAAAAGTCGCACTGGTATCTTCAACAATGGTAAGCTCAATGAGATCGTGGAGGTCGATTCTGGTGAAATTTTCCAGGGTTCGCGTTTCTTGGGCAACGTCACCTGCACGTGTAAAGCAGTCTGGTGCATCGGGCTTATTGCAGCTAGCAGTTAGCAGAATCATCGCTATGAAAAAAACACTTTGCTTCATTTGTTAAAATCTGTAACCGAGCCCCAGCTCAAAATGATCGGCAACTGTTATATGAGTTTTTAAATGCAATCCAGCTTCGAGTCTTTCTGTGATCTTGTATCGCAAGCCAAACCGATTGTAGAGAATGCCGTTTCTTTTGTATTCGTCATGAATGTAGAGCCCGGCTTGCAAAAGAATCCTAAATCTGTGGAGGTGAAAAGCATAACCTCCAAAAGCTCCAACGAGTATTTTCTTGCTTGACGGTGTTGGCTGATTCAACTCTGCATCGGGATCTTCGATACCTCCGTTGTAAAATGCATCGAGCCCCACGGCCAACGAGCTTTTTAAAGAGATTCTCTTTTCGATCATGCTACTCAGAGTATAGGTCATACGCTTTCCACTTTTTGGCGGGAAGTTTTCCTTCACTCCAAAGCCTCCATAAACCGATAGGAGGTAAGGGGAAGGCTCTGTCGGGTCAGAGTCGGTTTCAATTCTGTTTCCTTCGCGAGCGGTCCATTTCACGCCCACAAAAACTGAAGGGACATTGTAGCCTAGGTTGGGCTTTTGATAAGCCGCATTCGAAAAATGTGTCAACCTAATGCCCGGAAATATCTTGAGTCGGTTGGATAGCACGATTTCACATCCGGACTCAAGCATCACAGCACCGTTTATCTTCGATCCGATGGCGAAGTTCTTCGAGTTGGTTTCAGGGTCGTAGATTTTTGTCACGTAACCGATTCCAATACCTGGCTTAATGTAGATTCTAAATTTTTCAGATTTATTAAGTGGCAGCAAGATGTAGCTCATGCCGCTATAGGCATTTCCCATCTGGGTGGGGTTGCCAAGATTTGCGGCAAACAATTCAAAACCGAGAGTCGGGTACCGATAAGGCTGGTGCCATGACTTTGACCCGTTGAGTTCTTTCTCGATTGAAAGTGTGATCCCGGATGTGTGTCCCTGAATAAGGTGCCGCATTTGATCTCGGTGAGCAATCACAAAACCACCTTGAGGGGCGGCACTCAATGAAAGTTTCGAGGTCACTTTCTGATTGCTATCTGTCTGCCCAAAAAGCGACATTCCCAGTAACAGTCCCAAGAGTAGAAAAGAGAGTTTGGACATCCAGCTAATCATGGCTCAAAGATATTAGTCTAATCCGTTTAGTTGGCAGAGTCTCTTGTGCAAACTTTATCTTTGACAAAAATTTGAGATCATGGACGAGAAACTGAAAGCTTTTGAGCGACTGCTAAACATCATGGACGACCTGCGGGAGAAATGCCCCTGGGACCGAAAGCAAACCATGGACAGCCTGCGGCATCTCACCATCGAGGAAGTTTACGAACTGACCGATGCCATCCTTGAAAAGGATATGGAAGAGATCAAGAAGGAAATTGGTGATATCTTGCTTCACATGGTTTTTTACTCGAAAATCGCCTCTGAAACAAATGATTTCAATATTGCCGACTCACTCAACGCCATTTGCGACAAGCTGATTTCTCGTCACCCTCATATTTATGGGGATGTGAAAGCCGATGATGAAGAAACGGTGAAAGCCAATTGGGAAAAGCTCAAGCTTAAAGAGGGAAAGAAATCTGTTCTGGAAGGAGTTCCTAACTCGCTTCCGTCTCTTGTTAAAGCAAGCCGCATTCAGGACAAGGCCAGGGGAGTAGGCTTCGATTGGGAAAAAGACAGCCAGGTTTGGGAGAAAGTGGTGGAAGAGCTCAATGAGTTTAAAGAAGAGGCAGACAAAGGGTCGGAGAAAATGGAGGAGGAGTTTGGCGATGTTTTATTCAGCTTGATCAACTTTGCCAGGTTCAAAGGCATCAATCCAGACGATGCGCTGGAGCGAACCAATAAAAAATTCATTTCCAGATTTCAGTATCTCGAGGAACAATCTGCCAAAGACGGCAAAAAAATGGGGGAGATGTCCCTCGAAGAAATGGACAAATACTGGGAAGCAGCTAAGTCAATTTAAGCTCCTATGATAATGACCTACAAAAAAAGCCTGATGGAATTTCCATCAGGCTTTTTTATGTTAATGCAGTTGTCTGCTTACTTAATTTCCAAAACTTCGATATCGAAAACGAGGTCTTTTCCAGCCAATGGGTGATTGGCATCCACAACGATAGCATCGTCTTTTACCTCTTGTACTGTAAGGCGCATTTCCTGTCCTTCAGGAGTTTTCGAAACAAGACCCATTCCTACTTCAGGCTTAATGTCTGGCGGAAGATTGTCTTTAGGCACTTCCTGAATCAGTTCTTTTCTTACATCTCCGTAAGCATCATCAGAGCTGATCTCAAAAGTTTTCTTTTCATTCACTTTCATGTCGATCAGTTCTTTTTCGAACCCTGGGATGATTTGTCCCTGACCGAGAGTGAACTCTAGTGGTTCACGATCTACAGAGCTGTCAAAAACCTCCCCGTTTGAAAGCTTTCCGGTGTAATGCACCTTTACAGTGTCGTTTTCTTTTACTTGACTCATAAAAAATTGCTTTTTGTTATTTGCTGATTCACCAGGGATCAATGATTGTACCGTGGGCCAAAAATGCGGCAAAACCTGACAAATCAATTTTTTGCAAAGGTAAAATTTTAAATTTCAGCTAAATCCACTCAACTGAATCCCAGGGCAGTCAGCACTCTTAGCGATTTAAATAACCTGAATGAGCAAAAGTGTAAATGAGTCAGTCTCGATGTGTTTGACTGTTAATGTGTCAGGTCCGTACTTTTCAATACTGTATTAAATTCTCTCAGCCCATTCCATTCCTTCAGGCAATTCGAGAGGGTTGAATTCAAGGTGAATCACTCTGCGGTTTTTGTGTGACCAAGATTTCGAGGAAGAGTGGAGAAGGAGAGGCTTCATAAACTGAACCCCACCTGGTTGAACTTCGCAAATTTGGGCCTCACTGTTTTCCGTTATCAAAGTCACTTCAGAGTTCGTCAGAATCTTTTTGTGAGAGCCCGGGAGTACTTTTAGTGCACCATTTTTCTCAGTGGTTTGATCCAGATGTATTCTAACGCTAATAGTTTTGTCGAGAATTTCGAAAGGAGGGCGCACTCCGTAATGTGTGTCTTTTTTGGTCCAACCTGAGAATCCATCTTTGTGGTTCTTTTCTTTCACATTGATTGTGGCATCCTGATGCCATGTAACATACCAATTTGATTGAGGAGCTTTGTTGAAATAGATGGCTTTTGTTAACTCAAGCTTTGAGTCGAGTTTTTTTATAACTCTCTTCAGGTTTTCGTTAACACAAACTTTATAGAGGTCAGGTATTTTCTTCATGAGGGACCTTATAGCATAGGTCGATTGTTTATTCATATCCATACTCTCTTCATAGCCCCTTAATATTTTGGCCATTTGTGCCACTTCCTTTCTTGTGTAGATATGATTTATTACTTGATAGCCTCTTGCATTTAGCTTCTTGTCCAGACTCTTAAGCTGTTTATAGTTCAGTTCTGTGTCATATAGGTCCAAAGCGTTTACAAGTTTATCCCTGATCAAACGCTTTAACCTGAGAGGTGAAATTACTTTAATGTAGTCTCCGAAACCTAATATCTCTCTCACCAACTCGAAGTTCGTTTTCACATGAATGGAAATAATGACGCCCTGGTCATTTCTTTCGATCAACTGCTGACTGGAGTGAATAGGCTTTGTTAATACATACGGAGCATTTGCATGACTAATTAGTAATTTTACTTCTTGAGCTTCCTGGCCTTCATTTACAGTTACCCCAACCACATCTTTGAAGAAGTCAGAAATATTACTGATGTGGAAATCCATTACTTCTTCCTGAAGCTCGCTCAATTCCTGAATTCTATCTAGTGCGAGAAGTGTATAGGGGGCACTTTCCTTTTCTTTTCCGAGTACGAACCACCGATTGCGATACTCTTTCAAAAGTGCCGGGTGAAACTTGAAAGTTCGCGGAGTTCTTGCGCGAAAAGATTGGTAAGAAATCCGAAGCGTCTTCTTTTTGATGATTGCGTTATAAATTGGATCTATGTGCTCAAGACCTACCAGTCCTTCATTTTTCTCCAGGTCGATCACTGGTCGCTCGTTTGTCCTTGAAACGTGGACCTTGTCTTCAAGCTTTTGAACCATTCCACTTAGTTCCCGAAAGTGAGTAAACCCTTTAAACTGCTTTAGGATGTCTACAACTTCTGTGAGCTTTCCTAGATCCTGATTGGTAAGTGGAATATTGGTGATGGAGTAGTCCTCGTCTTTATAGGTGTAGAACTTTTTGTCAATGACTATGATCGGAGTATTGTATCCCAGTTTTTCGCTGCGCATCATCTGGATATCCATCTGCACAGTTCTTCGGCTCACGCCCTTATCAATTCCTTCATATTCATAAAGCGCATCAGAACACGCATCAATTAAATCTTCCAAAGTCCACTTCCTGAACCTGTTTCTCAGGCAGTTATCAATGGTTTTGTATCTGATTAAGGCATTGCGGTTGACAGGCATAGCAGAAAATTTTCATGAAAAAATGAAATTAATTTTTACTACGCAAAAAGATTGCGCACTACCTGTTGAGATTTGCTTCGTGATTGAAACAAAGGGATGTAAAGAATAGGAGCAAAGGGGAAGTTTCAAGACCACAAAGAAAGTTCTTTTAATCAGATAAAACATTGTGCTTTCAGCACTAAAGGTCTTCCCCAAAAGGGAAGTGGGACATGAGACCTGGCGTGAGTTTCTGTATAGCTCCGCAGTGCCGGTAACGGTATGCTTCAAAATTGTCCAAACTGTGAGTCGGGGGTTCGAATCCCTCTTCCTTTGACAGGAATAGCTCAGTGGGTAGAGCAACACCAATCCAAAAGGTGGATTTTAATAGACTGTAAATCTATTAACACAACTCAAAGAAGACGTCAACTTCTAAAAATGACACCACTGAAAGCAGCAGACATCGGGTCGGTTGATTAAAGTCTCGACTGAAATCAGCAACCTGGAGATAGCTCAGCAGGTTTGAGGATGTTCTTTTGAAGATCCCATTACTTTTTGAAGAGCCGGTTCTTACGGAGAAGAAGTTCAAATTAGAATGAGTTTCGGACTGTAAAAACCCCTTGACAAAAACTAATGGTTTCTGATGACGAGCACACAAGCCTCCGCGTTTTCCGGGTGATCCGATGTCTCTGCTTTCTATTAAATGAAAATGAAGTTATAAACCATAAATAAACACGCTATGAAAAAGGTGAGAATTAAAGCCGGTCAGATCGGTTTGGTATTTCGTAAAGATGAATTGAAAAAAGTGATCAAAAGAGGCTACCATCGTCTCGGTCTCTTCGATGATCTGGTAGTTTGCGAATTGTCAAAGCGATTTGTGCCAAGCATCGATTTGTCAATTCTTCTGGAGTACGAAGAGTTGAGAGAGAATCTTGACGTGATAGAAGTTGCGGATAACGAAATTGTTATTCAATACGAAAGCGGCAATTTCAACAGAGTTCTCACCGCGGGTGAATATGCATTCTGGAAAGATTACAAAAAGTTCACCTACGTGACGATTGACCTCTCCAAGCCAGAGGTGACTGAAGAGGTGGACGTAAAAACGCTCGCACGTCAAAGTGAACTGCACTTGTACATCCAGTCTTTTGGCGTGAAAAGCTACGAACAAGGTGTGCTTATCATCGATAACAAGATCCGCGAGATCCTGGAGCCAGGTTCATACTACTTCTGGAAGACAAATCAAGCCGTTTCGGTTGAGACTGTTGACCTGCGTCAGCAACAACTGGAAGTGTCTGGTCAGGAAATACTGACTAAAGACAAGGCAGCTTTGCGAATTAACTTCTTCACGCAATATCGAGTGGTAGATGTGAGCAAGGCAGTGATCGACAATAAGGAATACGAAAAGCAGCTCTACATCCTGATGCAGTTTGCCCTGCGTGAATACATCGGTAAGTTGACTTTGGATAACCTGCTCGAGAATAAAGAGGGCATTTCAGAATTCGTGATGGAAACGCTGAAAGAGTCTTCCGAGAAGCTCGGTGTCGAGGTCTGCAGTTGCGGTGTGCGTGATGTGATTTTGCCTGGTGAAATGAAAGAAATTATGAACCAGGTGCTGATCGCACAAAAGAAAGCTCAGGCAAACGTGATTACGCGTAGAGAGGAAACTGCTTCCACAAGAAGCCTGTTGAACACAGCAAAATTGATGGAAGAAAATGACATGCTATTGAAATTGAAAGAGATGGAGTATGTCGAGAAAATCGCTGAAAAAGTTGGCGAGATCACTTTGTCCGGCAACGGTCAAATTCTCAGTCAATTGAAGGGCATCTTCGCCCCTGATAAATGATGGATGAATGGGACCCACAATACGGTGGGTCCCTTATGATTATTAACTTGAAGCAGAATTTTGAAAAGATGGAATCTAATTCAAAACTACTTATAAAAATAGGAATGCCAGAGGGAAAAGCCTTTGGTGAGGCGCTAAAAGCAATCGAAGAGCATTTTCCCGAGAAATCCGAATCAGACTTGAAAATGATACTGAAACCGGTATTGATTTCTCCGGAGCGATACGTGTCTGATTCTAAGGTCGGAAAAATGGCGGAAGCACTTCTCCCACCGGAGGATCAAGTACTTCCTCTTAGAGAAACTCCTGATCTGTACAAGGTCTATGGAGCTGAAGGGATTGAAGCAGGCGCATTGAGTCAGATCGATGTGGCTATGAGATTGCCGATTGCTAAAGCCGGAGCCTTGATGCCAGATGCTCACCAGGGTTATGGATTGCCGATTGGTGGTGTTTTGGCTACTGAAAATTCTGTAATCCCTTATGGAGTGGGAGTGGACATCGGTTGTAGAATGTGCATGTCAATCTATGAACTACCGGAATCGATGATCGACACAGAAAGAGAAGGCTTGAGAAAGATGCTGATCGACAACACAAAGTTTGGTCGTGAATTTTTCAAGAGGCCAAAGGATCACGAAATCCTGGAACACGAACTTTTTAAGGACATTAAAATAATTCGTGATTTGAAAGATCGTGCAGCAAGTCAGATCGGTTCTTCCGGAGGAGGAAATCACTTTGTGGAATTCGGTGTAACTGAAATCCTTGATGAAAACAATGAATTCAATCTGCCGGTCGGACGTTATCTCGCTCTGCTTTCTCACTCAGGATCCAGAGGGCTGGGCGCAAACATCGCCCGTCACTACACCAAAATTGCCATGGAAAAGTGCAAGCTTCCGAAAGAAGCAAGGCACCTGGCGTGGCTAGATCTGGATTCGGAAGAAGGGCAGGAGTACTGGCGTGCTATGAACCTTGCCGGTGATTATGCTTCGGCATGTCACCACCAGATTCACGATCGGATGGCAGTTGGTTTACGAACTGATCCTGTGGCGATGGTAGAAAACCACCACAACTTCGCCTGGAAAGAAAAGGACAGGGAAGGAAACGAGATCATCGTTCACCGAAAAGGTGCAACCCCTGCAGGTAAAGGAGTTTTGGGAATAATCCCCGGATCGATGACTGCTCCTGGCTTTATCGTTAGAGGACGAGGTGATGAAGCCTCGATCAATTCAGCGGCACACGGAGCCGGAAGAAACATGTCCAGAACTCAGGCAAAGAAAACGCTGAATAAAAAGGAGGTAACCAACCATCTTAAAGAAGCAAATGTAGAGGTGATTGGATCTGGCCTGGATGAGGCACCAATGGCTTACAAGAACATCAACGATGTGATGGAATCACAGAAAGATCTGGTCGATGTCATCGGGAAATTTCAACCGAGGATTGTGAGGATGTGTGGCGACAAGAGGTTTCACGAAGTGGACTAAGTTTCCTAGAAATTAAAAAAGCCCTGTTCCGAAATCGATCGGAGCAGGGCTTTTGATTATTTTCCAGTCAAACTAGTTGACGAAGGTGTAGGCTTTTCCAGCTTTCCCAGCGCGGCCGGTTCGACCAATTCTGTGGATGTAACTGTCAAAAGTCATCGGGATCTGGTAGTTGATCACGTGAGTGACATCTGAAACATCAATTCCTCTGGCAGCTACGTCTGTAGCTACCAATACTTTTACCTGTCCGTTTTTGAATTTCGACAGTGCTCGTTGACGCTGGCTTTGACTCTTGTTTCCGTGAATTTGATCGGAGCTAATGCCGGCCTTGTTCAATTGATCACACAGCTTGCTCACTCTTCTTTTGGTCTCATCAAATACAAGTACCTTCTCGAAAGTTTTGTCCGAAACCATGTCTATCAACGTCTTGAGCTTGTCTTCACCGACCTGAAGTTTTATCACTTCCTGGTCGATGTGATCGCCAGTTGCTTCACCGGTGCTCACTTTAACTGTCACAGGGTTGTGCAAGGTGTTGTCAATCATCTGTTGCTGCGTTTTGTCCAGCGTTGCAGAGAAAAGCATAGTCTGCTTTCGTTGCTGCATCGATTTGATAATCGACTTCACATCGTTGATGAACCCCATGTCGAGCATTCGGTCGAACTCATCCAAAACCAGTGTATTGAATTGTCTGAGATCGAGAGCTCTTCTCTTCTCTAAATCGAGTAAGCGACCAGGAGTGGCCACTACCAAATGAACCGATCTGCGGAGAGATCCAATGTCCTTGTTAATGTTTGTTCCACCGATGAGGCAGGCGCTGAAGAATCCCATTCCGCGGGTCATGCTTTTGAATTCATCGTCTACCTGAACAGCGAGTTCTCTTGTGGGAACCACTACCAGAGCGAATGATTTCTTTCTGTTTTGCTGAAGTTGCTCGATGATGGGCATAAGAAAAGCTCCTGTCTTTCCAGTTCCTGTTTGGGCAATTCCGAGGATATCGCGTCCTTCCAGAAGGCTTTCCAGGGTTTTATCCTGAATTTCAGTTGGTTTTTCAAATCCTTTCTTAGACAGGCACTGCTTGAGTTTTGGGCTCAATGGCATGTCTTCAAATGTCCTTGTAGACTCGTAGTCAATAACTTCAACGTCAGACGCTTTGCGTTGCAAAAGAGCGGGATTGAGGTTCGAAGGTTTTGCTTTACTCTTGGTGTTTCTGCGGTTGTTGAAACCACCTTGTGTACGCTTTCCACCATTAAAAGGCTTGTTGCTGCGCTTTTTCTTAAAAGATTGTTGCATATAAATTTGCTGGCAACTTCGATATGTTTTTTAAATCGAGCTGCGTTCTTGTTTTGCCTTATTCACGCGCTGAAAAAAGGCCTGTTAAAAAGTGTAGGGAAAAAGTTTTATGACAACCCTAAAATCAATGCGCGGAGTGATCTTCGAGGTTACTTTACAATTTTCTGCTGCTCCAAATTGGGCAGTGCTGCACAAACGAACTTTTCCAGGTCGTTGCTCTTAGCCGATACAGAAAGTAAAGATGATGAAATCCGATTTTAGCCGGAGAGCTATCTTGACAGAACGTCAACTAAGAATTGGCGCAAATGTAGTTCAAATTAATGACCGAATTACATTTTCTTTTTAAAAGCCCTAATAGAGAGGCTTTTAGACAGTTAGGAGTCGAGCGTATTTATCTCTATCTTTGCTCCATCGAAAAATGCTTACAATCCCTTCAGGCAAGTAACTCCTACTGTTCGGTTTCTGCCGAAAATTGCGGTCAATTCTCTCTGATCGATTTCTGCATTTTCCCTTCCTTAAACTGTTTCGGTTAAACAGTTTGCAAGTAATTTATATTCATCAAAAAACAGTTAATGGGTAAGTCTCAAGAAAGTTTTAGTAAGAAAGAACGCGAAAAGAAAAAAGCCAGAAAGAAGAAAGAAAAGCTGATGCGCAAAGAAGAGCGCAAAGCCAGAGCTGAAGAAGGCGAGGGGCCAGGAGAGTTCGCCTACGTTGACGAATACGGCAACTTATCAGACACTCCACCAGACCCCAAGAAAAAAGAGGAAATTGATGCCGATGACATTGTGATCGGTGTACCTAAAAAATCTGAGTTGGAAGCTCAGGACCCTGTAAAAAAAGGAACTGTAGCATTCTTCAATGATGAAAAAGGATACGGTTTTATCAAGGAAAAGGGTGGCGAGCAAAAGTACTTTGTTCACGTCACTGGACTTCTGGAAGATGTCTACGAAAATGACAGGGTATCTTTTGAACTTGAAAAAGGTCCTAAAGGATTGAACGCAGTCAAAGTGAAAAAACTCCTTTAGTCAGTTCGTTCCAAAGCAAAAGAAGATGAAAAAGCACAGCCGACAAGCTTCAAAAGCTGACGGACTGTGCTTTATTGTTTTTAAGAAGGACTCAGGCCTAATCCTTTTTTCGAGCGTCAATCTTGTTGTCCACGGTCATGTTAATTGACCCTTCTATAGGAATACTGTCTTCGTTTTTAATATCCATTACTTTCCCACCAGTACCTTCGAACTCGATGTCGAGCTCAAGAGATTCTTCATCGAGCTGGTTGATTGTGAGGCTTCCCTGCTTCAAAACCACCTGATCACGAACATCATCCTTGTTGTAAAAACCCACCATAGTGACCCTGGCGTAGGGTCTCGCTTTAGGGTTAGCCTGGTCAACTTCAATTGTCAACGGCCTGGTTTCATAAACCTGAGGGCCTGTCAGCAGAACCATTACGTATCTGTCATCAGATGCATTTGTAAGACGAAGCGAAATGCTCTCATCTGTGTAGGTTAGTTCGGTTTTATTCTTCCGAAATTCTGTGATAGAAAACTCCTGATCGTCAATTTTTATTTGTGCTTCGCCAGTGAGGAGCTCTTCGCGGATTTCTTTCTTTGGCTTTTCTTCTGTCTCATTTTCTACAGCTTCTTTTTCTGTAGAAGATGTCTCATTGTTCTTTGAATCTGATCCACAGGAGAGTAAAAACATTAAACTCGCGAATAGTAAAACTTTGGTAAGAGTGTTCATAATGAGTTGGATTGATTAAGTAGTTAAATTTATTTTCTTTTTGTGTTTCTGTTAATTAGTGGCAAACAGTTAACTTGATTTACCGCTCGACACAAGGTTGTTACTAAGTGCGTACATGACCAGGCCAACCCTGGATTTGACACCCAACTTCTCGAAAACCCTTGCACGGTAGCCATCGATTGTTTTAATACTCAAACACATCTTATCGGCAATTTGCTGATAGGTGTCTTCAGAACAGGCCAGATCGATGAACCTTAATTCTTGTTCGCTCAATTCATGTTGAGGCATTATGCTTTTCTCTGGTTTTTGGAGAATTTCAACCAGCTTACTTGCCAATTCATTGTTGAAGTAATTTCCGTTCGTAATCACAGATAGCAGAGCTTCATGTAATTCAGATGGTTCTACGTCCTTACTCAAATAGCCATTTGCACCCGCTTTCAGCATGCGAATAATGGTGGATTCGTCATTCTTCATGGTAAGAGCCAGGACTTTGAACTTGTATCCAAACTCGCGAATTTTAATGGTTGTTTTCACACCGTCCATCACAGGCATATCGACATCGAGAATTACGATATCAGGTAGAGAGTTCTCAGAAAGCGAAGCCAAGAATTCTTTGCCGTTTCCAGCTTCTGAAATCACTTTGAAATTGGCGTCTACACTTTCAACTAAGTTTCGCAGCCCCTTTCGGAACAGCTGATGATCGTCAACAACTGCGATTTTAACCACCTTGTTTTCAGGTTCAGACATGAGAGTTATTTTGGCAGAGTTATTTCGATAAAAGTACCGCTATTTGGAGAACTATCAATCGAATACTTTGCTCCAATAATCTTACAACGCTCTTTTATATTCCTTAATCCATTGCCTCCAGATTTGTTTTTTTGATGGCCATTGTTTGCTAACATCATCCCAATGCCATCATCTTTCACCGATAGTTTGAAGGAACCTTCATTTGCCTCTAGCTTTACTTCAGCCTCGCTGGCCTCAGAATGCTTCAGAATATTGTTGATCATTTCCTGAAACATACGATAAACAAAAATAGAGTAGTGGGGAGGAGGCGTGAAATCTTTAATGTCGTTTATGAACTGAACCTTGATATATCCTGAAGCATTCACCCTGTTGACATCCCTGGAAATCTTCTCGGCAAGACCGATCTTTTCAATCTTATCTCCTTGTAGGGAGGATGAAAGCTCTCGGATATCCTGAATCATTTGTGTGAGTAATTCCTTGGACTCAATCACTTTTAGTTGATCGTCCTTTTCGAGGTTTGCCGAAAGCAGATTCAAATTGATTTTTATGAGCGAAGCAACCTGCCCAAAGTTGTCATGCAGGTCGCGGGAAATATCTGTGAGAGTCTGTTCCCGAATTTCAACTTCCGTTTGCAGAATGGCACGCTGGTACTGTTGACGCTCTAGCTGAAACTTAATTTGCGACTTACGATACGAGACGACAAAGAGGATGATGAAAAGAACCATTATACTGAAAAGTGCGGTTCCAACGTAAAGTGGTAGCAAGTCTTCAGTCATCGGTCAAGAGTTAATATTTTACGTGACTTTGCGTCCTTAATGAAGCTAACGAGATATGAAACGTAAAGTATGATAATTCCCGCTGAAAGGAGGTAAGTTGGAAAGTAGGAAGGAGTATCAATTCCAGCCGAGTCGTAATATTGTTTAAAGGTTAAAAAACAGAAGTTTACAGAGTAGAAAAGGAGATTTCCTGAGACAAACCAAAATGGTGGAAACTCGATGATGTTCTGTTCTGAAGGGAATCGAAGCAAATACCTGAAATACAGCAATGAAGAAACAATGACGAGTGAAGCTGTTAACATTATGTTGAACGATGGAAACGAGTGAAGCCCCTGGTAAAACAAACTATTTAAAGTTTCTATTAGGACGAAAACCAAAGATACATACAGAACAATATTTCCTATCAAAATTGATTTTCGGAAAAGCCTTTTGTAGATCAAGCCAAAATAGAGAGCACTTGCTATTGCAAAGGCATGGAAAAGAGGAAGGTTAGTAGTGACCCAGTCAAAAGGTAGGACCATATAGTTTTGCACGAATGCACTAAACAATGTGAGCTGCACAGCTAGCTTGTTAAAGCCAGAAAGCTTTCGGTACTTGAGAAGGCCGTAAATTCCGACAACAGGATCAACACCATATAGAAATATGAAATATACCTTGTATTCACAATGACTCCAAGGTAAGAGTGTATGCTAAATATAAGCATGAGTGGGGACAATAAAATTCTTATTAATGCTACTCGGAATCGTTAAGACCAAATTCGTCTCTGTAATTTGCCGTACATGCTTTTGGACAGGGGTCACCATATTCAAAAACCAAATCGGTGATCAGATTATTTTGATCGTCAATTCCTGCCAGGGCAAATGAGAAGAATTGATCAGCTGGCTGTTTATTCTCATCTTCAGGCCTCACAATGGGCATTATGAATAACTCCGTAATATTCTTTCCTGTTTGGTTGAGTAAGTCCTCAATCCCTTCTTTGGTATATCTTATACCGTGCAATGTTTCGATTTTTCCATCTACCGAAGTTTTAAGTGCTGCTGGATTCTTGCGATACAATTCAGCTAATTTTTTTACCAGATCCCAGGGTATTTTATCTGATGCCATAGTTGAGAGTGTTGTTAAAAAGCAGAAGTAATTACTGAGGACTATTTCAAATACTGTGAACTTTTCACCTTGCGATTGTAATAAATTCTGAGCAGGGTTTTGGCAACGGCAAGGTCTTTTTCATAGTTTACTCTGTACCCGCTGTCTGGAAGTTTATGTTTGTTCATGTGGAATAGGCGTTTCAATGTATGTGCGAATGTAACTTAGCTGTTTCAATACTTCAGAGTAAAAAATCAATAAGGGGAAAAATCCTGTATTCGGTTTAGGGGTGAAATCTCAAAACCGGTACTCGGAAGATACATAATTAACATTATGTTAAATAGGTGATTTTAATCTGAGCGCCTATCTCTATCATCTGCAAACAAAAAGCCCGATAAGATCAACTCACCGGGCTTCTTTATGAAAACTAAAATGGGATTTCTACTTTTCAGCAGGTTCTATCCCGAGTTCCTTTTGAATCGCTTTGTATTTTTCGTCCTGATTGGTTCTGGCATAAATAGCCATCAGTGAACGCAACGTGTTCTCGTCTTCCGGCTCAAGCTCTTTTGCTTTTTCCAAATAAGGAACTGCCTTTTTAAAGATGTCTTTCGCTTTAGCTACTTCAGCTTCGTATTTCTTTTGTTGGCTCGGTGGAATTTCTCCAGCTGCCTGAATGATTTCTACTCCACTGTTGTAGTAAAGAATTCCGAGGTTGAAGTTAGCATCAAAGTAATCTGGGTCTATTTCCAGTGCTGATTTATATGCTTCAACAGCTTTTTCATCTTCTTCTAATTCATCGTAAACTACTCCAAGTGCATAGAATAAATTTTTATCCTCTGGATTTTTCTCTATGGCTTCGTTTAGACGACTTTTGGCTTCGTCAAACATTTGATTCGATAGATAGTAGTTGAGCTCTTCTCTTAGTAGCGCTTCGTCTTCAGGGTATTTCTTTCTCGCGTCCTTAACGGTTTGTAGCGCAGCATCCTCATTGCCTTGCTGACGCTGAATGCTCGCGATCAACATATAGACAGTTGGAACGTTGTAATTGATCTCTGCTGCCCTTTGGTAGCCAACGAGAGCCGAATCAAGGTTCCCCATTTTTTCATACGACAAAGCCGTGTTGTAAATGGCGAGTGAGTCAATCATATCGAAGTGATTGGTTATCTCTTTAGAGATCTGAAATTTCTCAATAGCAGATTCGTACTCTTTTGATGAGAAGTCGGCAATTCCAGAGTTAACAGCTATCACTCTCAGTTGCTGAAGTCCAGCCTGGATGACATCTTCGTAGTTAGAGCCCATTTCGAGAGCCTTCATGTACGATTTCTGAGCTTTGCCTAAAGCCTGTGGAAATTGATTGCGAAGTTGTTCGTCTTCAGACTTCACAATATTCAGGTAAATGTTCCCACGGTATCTCCAGGTTTTTTCTTTGCCCGCTGCTCTGTCGTTTTCAATGGCCTCTTCAATATACTTTGCCGCAGCTGCATAGTCTCCGTCATCGTTCGCATTATAAGCTTTGGTAACTTCTGGCTGTGCCCAGGCTGCCACTGTCACGAACATCAAGGTCAGTACAAATAGTGATTTCTTCATCGGTCAATTAATTTGTTTTTTAAATGATCTTTTTTGTTCCAGGCGAAATGCAGTAAATCTTAACTGCATACGCCATTTTATCATCGGATGTAAAATTATGAATTATTCCACAGCCCAAAAGGCAAATACTTTGCCAATTCCAAAAAGTGGCTGCTTCCAGAGCCCTTAATCAGTTCAAAAAAAAAGCCTCCTGAAAAATCTTTCTCAGGAGGCCTTGTCAAATATTTCTGAAGACTTTAATCTTCGCTGTTTTCGTTTTCTTCGTTTTCAGATGAATCGGGTGATGGATTTTCACCCTCATCGCCAATTACATCATCTGCAACGTCTTCTATTTCTTCTTCATTTTCTTCGGA
Source organism: Halocola ammonii (assembly GCF_049334165.1). NCBI lineage: Bacteria > Pseudomonadati > Bacteroidota > Flavobacteriia > Flavobacteriales > Halocolacceae > Halocola > Halocola ammonii. The sequence goes on along the minus strand of NZ_JBEGHD010000004.1, from coordinate 169,734 downwards.
AACTACTTTGCAAACAGCAGCTATCTCGTCAGAGTTTTTCAAGTTGATAAGTCTCACACCCTGTGTGTTACGGCCCATTACTCTCATCTCAGAAACGTTCAGCCTAATCGTGATTCCTGATTTGTTGATAATCATCAAATCGTCCTCGTCAGTCACGTTTTTAATGGTGATAAGACTTCCTGTTTTATCCGTAACGTTAATGGTTTTCACACCTTTTCCACCACGGTTAGTGATGCGATAATCTTCGAGAGAACTGCGTTTACCATATCCTTTTTCAGAAACTACCAGAACTGAAGTTTCCGGATCTTCAACGCAAATCATTCCGATCACTTCGTCTTTATCGTGAGCCAGGGTCACTCCCTTCACTCCCTGTGCAGTTCTACCGACTGCGCGAACTTTGCTTTCGTGGAAACGGATGGCTTTTCCGCTTTTCAATCCAAGCAAAATTTCATTGTCCCCATTGGTCAACTTAGCTTCTAGAAGCTCATCGTTGTCGCGGATCGTAACTGCATTAATTCCATTAGAACGTGGACGACTGTAAGCTTCAAGAGAAGTCTTTTTCACCAGTCCTTTTTTCGTTCCTAGAATTACATTGTATTGGTTCACATAATCCTCGTCTTTCAGGTCTTTCACTGAAATGTAGGCCATGATCTTGTCGTCCTGCTCAATATTGATCAGGTTTTGGATAGCACGACCTTTTGAAGTTTTTGATCCTTCTGGAATTTCAAAAATCCTCATCCAAAAACATTTTCCTTTCTGGGTGAAAATCAACAACCAGTTATGGTTTGTGGCAGTGAAAATGTGCTCGAGGAAGTCTTCGCTTCTGGTGGTACTACCACGGGAGCCCACTCCTCCTCTACTTTGTGTTTTATACTCTGTAAGTTGAGTTCTTTTAATGTATCCGGCATGTGAGATGGTAACAACTACCGATTCATCCGGAATCATGTCTTCGATGCTCAGGTCAGCAGAAGAGAACTCAATTTGTGATCTTCTTTCATCACCGTACTTATCGGCCACTGCCTGTAGTTCATCTTTGATGATCTGCATACGCAATCCTTCATCAGCGAGGATAGACTTCAGATATTTGATGGTTTCCATCAGCTCTGCATACTCCTCTTTGATCTTGTCTCTCTCGAGTCCAGTGAGTTTCTGAAGACGCATATCGAGAATTGCTCTCGCCTGAAGCTCCGACAATTCAAACTTCTCCATCAAGCCGGTTCTGGCTTCTTCTGGGTTTTTAGACGCTCGAATCAAAGAAATCACCTCGTCCAGATTGTCAAGTGCAATGAGCAACCCTTCGAGAATATGCGCTCTGTCTTCTGCTTTCTTGAGCTCAAACTTGGTTCTTCTCACAACTACTTCGTGGCGATGCTCCACAAAGTGTGAAATAAGCAGCTTGAGATTCAGCATCTCTGGGCGACCTTTCACAAGCGCAATGTTGTTTACAGAGAATGATGTCTGGAGAGCAGTGTATTTGAAAAGCTTGTTGAGAACGACATTTGGAATGGCATCTCTCTTCAGTTCGTAAACGATCCTCATTCCATGACGATCTGATTCATCGCGAATTTCACGAATGCCATCGATCTTCTTGTCATTTACCATGTCGGCCGTCTTCTTGATCATGTCGGCCTTATTAACAAGGTATGGAATCTCTTCAACGATGATTGATTCGCCACCAGCTTTGGTTTCTTCAAAACGAGTTTTGGCACGAACTACTACTCTACCTCTACCGGTTTCAAATGCTTCTTTAACCCCTTCTACTCCATAGATGACACCACCTGTCGGAAAGTCAGGAGCTTTCACGTGCTCCATCAATCCTTCAATAGATATGTCGTTGTCATCAATGTATGCAATAGTTCCATCTACAACTTCGCGAAGATTGTGTGGAGGCATGTTTGTAGCCATCCCTACCGCAATTCCGCTTGCTCCATTCACCAAAAGACTCGGCAGCTTTGCCGGAAGCACTGACGGTTCTTTTAGTGAGTCGTCAAAGTTGTAAACGAAATCTACGGTATCCTTGTCGAGGTCCGAAAGCATTTCTTCTGCAATCTTTTGCAGTCGAGCCTCGGTGTAACGCATTGCTGCCGGACTGTCACCATCGACAGATCCGAAGTTACCCTGTCCGTCTACCAGTGGGTAGCGCAGAGACCAGGTTTGGGCCATACGGACCATAGTATCGTACACGGCTGTATCTCCGTGAGGGTGGTACTTACCGAGCACCTCACCGACAATTCTTGCCGACTTTTTATAGCTCCTTGATGCGAGAAGACCGAGGTCTTCCATTGCAAATAGAATCCTCCGGTGAACGGGCTTCAAGCCATCTCGAACATCGGGGAGCGCACGCGAAACGATAACGGACATCGAATAATCGATGTAGGCCGATTTCATTTCATCTTCTATGTTAATAGGAATTATTCTTTCTCCTTCTCCTTCTGCCATATCGTCTTATTTCTATTTTTTGCACAAATATTGAAGTGCACAAATGCAAGCAGCTAAAATATGGCTTTTGAGTCGCTCGTTAACCTTTTTAGAGCGCTAAATTTTTCACAAAATTCTGTGGATAACAACCCGGTCGGAATAGACCTACAAGCATTAGAGAATATAATTTTGAAAATGGGTGCTCGAAGCCTTAAATTTAGCAAATCAACACAACACTAAAATAGGAGAACGTTTTATGGAAGCGAAATTTTCACCACGTGTGAAAGATGTCATCACCTACAGTCGCGAAGAGGCTCTGAGACTGGGCCATGGCTACATTGGTGTGGAGCACCTTTTGCTCGGAATTATCCGGGAAGGTGAAGGTACGGCTGTGAAAATCCTCGAGGGATTGAATGTTGACCTTCAAAAGTTGAGAAAATTTGTGGAAAACTCAATACAATCAAACACCACAAAAAGCACTGTTCAGGGAAACATCCCGCTCGTGAAACAGGCAGAAAAGATTTTGAAAATCACATATCTGGAAGCGAAAATCTTCAAGAGTCCAATAATTGGAACTGAGCATTTGCTACTGTCTATCCTCAAGGATGAAGACAATGTAGCTACTCGCACCCTAATGCAATTCAACATCGACTACGATGTTGCAAAAGAAGAATTTGAAATGATTTTACAAGAAGATTCTGATATGGATATCCCACGTTCGGAGTTTCCTGGCTCGGCTCAGGATGACGATGACGATCGCGGATTCTCTGGCGGCTCCGGAGGAGGAAACCCCAAGAAAGGTGATAGCAAAAGCAAAACCCCTGTCTTGGACAACTTTGGCCGTGACCTCACAAAACTGGCTGAGGAAGATAAGCTCGACCAAATTGTCGGACGCGAAAAGGAGATCGAGAGAGTTTCTCAGATCCTTTCCAGGAGAAAGAAAAACAACCCGATTCTGATCGGTGAACCTGGCGTTGGTAAATCGGCCATTGCCGAAGGACTTGCGCTTAGAATTATCCAGAAGAAAGTCTCTAGAGTTTTGTTCGATAAAAGAATTGTGACTCTTGATGTGGCTTCACTCGTTGCAGGTACAAAGTATCGCGGTCAGTTTGAGGAACGCATGAAGGCTGTGATGAACGAATTGGAAAAATCACCAAACGTGATTCTCTTCATCGATGAGCTGCACACGATTGTAGGTGCAGGTGGCGCAAGCGGTTCGCTTGATGCGTCAAACATGTTTAAACCAGCACTGGCCCGTGGTGAAATTCAATGCATTGGAGCCACTACACTCGATGAGTATCGCCAGCACATTGAAAAAGACGGAGCTCTCGAGAGAAGATTCCAAAAAGTGATTGTAGAACCTACTACAATCGAACAGACAGAAACAATTCTGCACAATATCAAAGACAAGTACGAAAGCCACCACAGCGTAGACTACACTGACGAGGCGATAAAAGCTTGTGTTACTTTGACCACGCGCTACATGACCGATCGATTCTTGCCGGACAAGGCGATCGATGCGCTCGATGAAGTTGGTGCAAGAGTTCACCTCAAAAACATCAAAGTCCCTAAAGAGATTGTCGAGATCGAAGAAGACATCGAGGACATCAAGGATGAAAAGACTCAGGTGGTTCGCAGTCAGAAATACGAAGAGGCTGCAAAACTTCGCGACAAAGAGCGTCAGCTAATCGAAAAACTCGATGCGGCCAAAAAACGCTGGGAAGAGGAAACGAAAACCCACAGAGAAACGGTTACCGAAGAGCACGTAAGTGAAGTTGTGGCGATGATGACAGGTGTTCCTGTACAGCGAATTGCAGAGAAAGAAAGTGGCCGTCTCGCTCGCCTCGATCAGGAACTGAAAGGAAAAGTAATCGGTCAGGAAACGCCTATTCAAAAGGTAGCCAAGGCCATTAAGAGAAATCGTGCCGGATTGAAAGATCCGAACAAGCCGATTGGTTCTTTCATTTTCCTTGGACCAACTGGTGTCGGTAAAACACAGCTCGCCAAGGAACTTGCTAAATACATGTTCGACAGTGAAGATTCTCTCATCAGAATCGACATGAGTGAGTACATGGAGAAATTTGCAGTGTCTCGTCTGATTGGAGCGCCTCCGGGATACATCGGTTACGAAGAAGGTGGACAGCTGACAGAAAAAGTTAGAAGACACCCCTACTCGATTATCCTGATGGATGAGATCGAGAAAGCTCACCCAGACGTTTTCAATCTGCTGTTGCAAGCTTTGGATGACGGTGTACTCACTGATAGCTTGGGTCGTAAAATCGACTTTAGAAACACGGTGATGATTATGACATCAAACCTCGGTGCTCGTCAACTTCAAGATTTCGGTACAGGTGTTGGTTTCGCAACTGCGGCCAAATCTGCCAAGCTTGAAGACGACCGAAAAGGAGTTATCGAAAATGCAATGAAAAAAGCATTCTCTCCAGAATTCCTGAACAGGATTGATGACATTGTGGTATTCAACTCTTTGACAAGAGAACACATCCACGAAATCATCGACCTCGAACTCGAAAAGCTTTTCGTTCGCGTGAAGGAACTTGGTTACACCATCGAACTCACGGATAAAGCCAAAGATTACATTGCTGACAAAGGCTTTGATCAGAAGTTTGGTGCACGACCTCTAAAACGCGCCATCCAGAAGTATCTCGAAGATCCTTTGGCAGAGGAAATCATCAATGCCAACCTCAAAGAAGGTGACTCAATTTTGGTTGACTACGACAAGAAAAACGAGGAAATAAAAGTGAAGATAACCCCTGGAAAAGGCGATAAGAAAAAATCGACTGACACTAAGTCGAATGCCAAATCCAAAGGTGAGGACAATGAAAAAGAAGAATCTACTGAATCGAAAGACAGCAAAGATTAACTCAAATCATATTTAAACTAAAGGGCTGCCCAATTGGGTGGCCCTTTTTTTTGAATTAGACGTAGGTTTTAACACACATCTGTTCGAAACGAAATGTTTCCGAATACAATTCCTCTTTTTCTTCTCGTTATTTTTGGTGCATGAAAATCCCCCGGATTCCGAAATATCTCAAAAACAAGTACAGCATTGCGAGCATCGTCTTTGTGGTTTGGATGCTCTTCTTTCACGATATCGACATTCCATTTATGATAGAAACCAGAAGTGAATTAAATCAGCTTCAGGAACAGAAAGAATGGTACCTGGAGGAAAATAAAAAGGCGAAGGAATCACTAAAGGATTTGACAACAAACAGTCAAACCCTGGAAAAATTCGCCCGAGAAGAGTATTTCATGAAACGTGACAACGAGGATGTTTACGTAATTCGGGAAGAGCAAGATTAATCAAATCCTTCCTCCTTTTTTAACTCATCAAATCCAGGGAATGTATTCCAAAACCTGGCTGAAGAACCTTACCCAGACCTGCGGTTTTAAAACGGTGATGAAAACCAGTCCAAAAAGACCTCCCCAGATGTGGGCATCGTGAGCGATGTTGGTCATGCGGCTTTTCTTCAGATAATACTCGGCAATAAAAAATACAGCACCAGCTACAAATGCCGGCATTGGGATAATAAAAAACAGGCTCAATGGATAAGTCGGTAGAAAGACTATAAAAGCCATGAGAATTGCCGACACCGCTCCTGAAGCACCAAGTGAATTGTAGTTTGGATTATCGCTATGATTTTTGAGTGAGGGCAACGTAGCAAAGGCTACAGCTCCCACATAAAGCAAAATGTAAAAAGCAACTCCGGCTGCACTTCCCCACCAGGGCGTACCTGGAAGCACTCTTTGAAAAACTTCTTCTTGAGTGAAGATAGGCTCGAGCATTTGACCAAACATGTAGAAAATGTACATGTTGAAAAGCAAGTGAATGAAATCGGCATGAATGAGTCCGTGCGATAAAATTCGATAGTACTGCTTTCGATGTTTCACCTGATAGGGATTCATCATAAACTTCAGGAGCAGCTCCTGATTGTTGAAGGCCCTCCAGGAAACCAGTACTGTGATCCCGGTTATGATTAAAGTTATCGGAGCAGTAATGTCATTCATTCAAATTCAATTTTCAGCTTGAGTGATCACTTACGATTTTCCATTCACCCTCGATCTTCTTCCAAACAAGAGAGTAATGCCCAGAAAGATCTCCTTGGGACCGCTCTAAATTCCATTTCCCAATAACGTAAGCGTGTGTACTTGAAAGCTTTTCTATGCTCAGGTTATCAAAGGTCAGTTTACCCATTGCAGCTTTGTCTGGATAAGACTTTCGGTAGTTATCCAGAGTGGTTTGCCAGCCGTGATTCACTCCGCTTCTTCCGATAAAAGCTAACGAGTCGCTTTGCCAGTAGTGTTGCATGAAAGCCTCAAGGTCTCCTGAGCTCCAGGCTTCCTCCTGCTCGGTCATCAGACGATTGATTTCTACAGCAATTTGCTCTTCTGATTGTTCCACTCCTCTCGCCTCTGCTTTTTCTACTGGTTCCTGAGACTCACCTTTGTCGGGTGAAGAGCAGCTGAAAGTCAGAATGGTCAGACTTAAAATGAGAGCTTGAAAAATTTTCATTGTTCTACACATTAAACCTGAAATGCATGATGTCGCCATCCTGCACAACGTACTCCTTCCCTTCTACTCCCATTTTTCCAGCATCTTTCACAGCGCTCTCAGAACCGAGGGATACGTAGTCGTTGTACTTCATCACTTCAGCGCGAATGAATCCTTTCTCAAAGTCTGTGTGGATCACACCAGCAGCTTGAGGAGCTGTGAAGCCTTCTTTTATCGTCCAGGCTCTAACCTCTTTCACACCAGCGGTAAAGTATGTTTGAAGCTTGAGTAGCTTGTAGGCGGTGCGAATGAGTTTTGCAACTCCTGGTTCGTCAAGTCCCAGCTCATCCAAAAATTCCTTTCTCTCCTCATAAGTTTCGAGCTCTGCGATGTCGGCTTCAATGGCAGCTCCAATAGTGAGCACTTCGGCATCTTCATCTTTTACAGCTTCTTTTACCTGATCAACGTATTTGTTTCCGTCTTTCACAGAACCTTCGTCAACGTTACAGAGGTAGAGAATCGGCTTTGAAGTCAGCAGCTGCAAATCTTTCATCAAAGGCTTTTCGCTTTCTTCGAGATCGATCACACGAGCACTTTTCCCTTCCTCAAGCGTCTTGATGACTCTCGAATAAAACTCGTGAATTCTCTTCGCCTCTTTGTCTCCAGTTTTGGCAGCTTTCTCAACTTTTGCGATGCGGCCTTCCATCGTTTCAAGATCTTTCAATTGAAGCTCAGTATCGATCACTTCCTTGTCGCGAACCGGGTCTACAGAACCGTCAACGTGAACAACGTTTCCATCGTCAAAGCAGCGAAGCACGTGAATGATGGCATCCGTTTCACGAATATTCCCGAGAAATTTGTTTCCAAGTCCCTCACCTTTGCTGGCACCTTTCACCAGTCCGGCAATATCTACGATTTCGATGGTAGTGGGCACCACTCGCTCTGGAGTCACCAGGTCTGCCAGTTTGTTCAATCGAGGGTCTGGAACAGTAATAGTCCCAACGTTTGGGTCGATTGTACAAAAAGGAAAGTTGGCCGATTGCGCTTTGGCATTCGACAAGCAATTAAACAAGGTCGATTTACCGACATTTGGCAATCCGACAATTCCGCATTTTAAAGCCATATAAAAGAGGTTGAAATTTCGGGCGCAAAGATACATTTTTAAAGGCAGGCAGAAAGACCAAATCGAGCCAGTTTCAAAAAGTGGATTTTCTCAAAAGTTTTAAACATTTGCAGCCGTAGACAAATGAGACTTCTATTTTTGCAGCACACAAAAATCGACAGACTCTTCGATATGAAATCTACTGAAGAACTCCGAACCATTTGCTCACAAGTGAGGCGAGACATCGTTAGAATGGTGCACGGAGCAAGTTCCGGTCACCCGGGTGGTTCTCTTGGATGTGTTGAATATTTCGTAACGCTTTATTTCGACATCCTCCGCCACAACTCAAAGAATTTTACAATTGACGGCAAAGACGAGGATTTGTTTTTCCTCAGCAACGGCCACATTTCACCGGTTTGGTACAGCGTGCTTGCCCGAAGCGGTTATTTTGATGTTGAAGAGCTAAAGACTTTTCGAAAAATTGACTCCAGATTGCAAGGTCACCCTACTCCAGAAGAAGGCCTTCCTGGAATTCGTGTTGCCTCCGGATCGCTCGGTCAGGGACTCAGTGTTGCACTCGGTGCTGCTGAGACTAAAAGAATGAATGGCGACAAAAAGCTCATCTACAGTCTTCACGGTGATGGAGAAATGCAGGAAGGTCAGATTTGGGAAGCGGCCATGTACGCAGCTCATCACAAAGTTGATAACATCATTTCTACCATCGACTACAACGGCCAGCAAATTGACGGTCCTGTAGATGAAGTGATGAGCCTCGGAGATCTTCGCCAGAAATGGCAAGCCTTCGGTTGGGACGTTTTAACCATGGACGGAAACAATATCCACAGCGTGAAAGACATTCTCGGCCAGGCCAAGTCGATGACCGGCAAAGGTCGTCCAGTCATGATTTTGATGACTACCGTGATGGGCCAGGGAGTTGACTTTATGGAAGGAACGCACAAGTGGCACGGAGTAGCTCCGGATGACGACCAACTCAAAGAAGCACTTTCACAACTTGAAGAAACAATAGGCGATTACTAGGATCATGAAAGAGTACAAAGAATTAGGAAAGAAAGACACTCGTTCCGGATTTGGTGACGGATTGTTGGAACTTGGAAAGAAAAATGAAAACGTTGTTGGGCTTTGTGCCGACCTCACGGGGTCGCTCAAGATGAACGCGTTTCAAGATGCTTTTCCCGATCGCTTTTTCCAGGTGGGAATTGCCGAGGCTAACATGATGGGTCTTGCTGCCGGAATGACCATTGGTGGTAAAATTCCTTTCACCGGAACTTTCGCCAATTTTTCGACCGGCCGTGTTTACGATCAAATCCGTCAGTCGATTGCCTATTCAGAAAAGAACGTAAAGATTTGTGCCAGTCATGCTGGAATAACTCTGGGAGAAGACGGTGCCACACACCAAATTCTAGAAGACATCGGGATGATGTGCATGTTACCGAACATGACCGTAATTAATCCTTGCGACTACAATCAAACCAAGGCTGCAACTCTAGCGATTGCGGATCATGAAGGTCCAGTTTACTTGCGGTTTGGAAGACCCAAAGTGCCGATATTTATTCCTGAAGATCAAAAATTTGAAATCGGAAAAGCGCTTCAGCTGACTGAAGGCTCAGATGTAACGATTTTCGCTACGGGCCACCTCGTTTGGGAATCGCTCGAAGCAGCTAAAGAATTAAACAAAAAAGGAATCTCTGCGGAAGTAATCAACATCCACACGATCAAGCCACTTGATGTGGAAGCTGTAGTAAACTCAGCCAGGAAAACCGGTGCTGTTGTGACTGCTGAGGAGCACCAAATCATCGGTGGACTTGGTGGAATGATCGCTCAGACCTTGAGCAGCCACGCCCCTACTCCAATTGAATTTGTGGGAGTAAACGACAAATTTGGAGAAAGCGGAAAACCACACGAGCTCATGGCCAAGTACGGTCTCGATGCAGCGCACGTGGCAAAAGCTTGCGAAAAGGTGGTGAAGAGGAAATAGTACCGAGAGAAAATAATTCAAAGCCGGATGTCATGCTGAACTTTTTTCAGTATCTATCCGGCTTTTTGTTTGCAAATCGTTCAGGAATGTGAAGTCCTGAAAGGACGCCAGCTTTCAACAAAGGGTAAAACCCTTTGTATGAGGCACCCTACTGCAAGGCCGAGTCCTGAAAGGACGATATCATATCCTCCTGACCCCAAAATTTCCTGATGTCGCTCCTTTTAGGGCTCAATCCAAAATAGACTTCAATTTCATGAGCTGCGCTTCGCAAAACTCTAATAGATGTTGCCCTTTTAGGGCTATTTTTTTTACAGATAATTCTTTAACTTCGAAAGAATTACAAACTAAAAACTAGAAGTCATGAAGAATTTCTCATTCATTTTAGCCAGTGCCATTTTCGTGTTGGGTTGCACAAGTACCATCAATTCGGACCAGTTGGCAGAAAAGAAGGAAATTGAATCAATCACCTACCGCATTCAGAAAGATGACTTGATGAAAGAGTTTGGTGCTTACTACGATTCGGAATACTCTAAGAAAAATCATGAAGTGGTGATCTGCAATGTAAACGATGAGGAGTATGAAATCACCTTCACGGAATTTGAGAAAGAAGATTAAAACATTTAAAAGCGTTCTTTTAGATCAACTTCAGACAACAAATGTTTGAAGACCAACAGTTGCTACCATCAGGCGAAGGGTTATTGCAAGCTAAGCTAACTTTATAGTCCAGTCCTGAAAGGACGTCAGCCTACAACAATGGGTAAAACCCTTTGATAATAGAACCTAACTATTCACATGAGCCCCGAAGGGGCGACATCAAAATAACCTAAGTCTGTAATTAATTGACACCGCCCCTTCAGGGCTTACTTGTCTTTCAGAATTGTTTTCGTGAGATGTGCTTCGCACAACTCTGATGAATGACGCCCTTTCAGGGCTCGAGGAATTGATATTCCTAATGAACAGAATTACTAAAAGGTATAAATAATTCTACGGTTTTACCCCCATCAACTTATTCAGGCTTTTCATAAACCGTGTTGAAAAAAACGTCAGTGCGGTTTTTTAGTCTTTAAAGTTCCAGTTTATGAAAGGTAATGATCTTTTCTCATTAACATTCCATAGCCCAAACTGGAAGCCGCGAGTGATCTCAGAGTTATTGAAAAGCCCTATTTGAATCCCTTTTAGATCAAACGCTTTATTACCTAGTAAACTCATTTGTATTCCGTGGCAAATAATTGCATTGTTGTATGCTCCGGAGAGTTGCACTCCAGATATTTTACCTGAAATTCTGCTATTAACACCTGTTATTTGCACTCCTTGAACAAAATCTATGTATTGAGCTAATCCTCCTAATGAAACACCATTTACGCGTAGATCATCAATTGTTCCGAAAAGTGAAATGTTAAAACCGTTTACTTGATTCTTGGTCCTTCGTACAGGGTTGTCAATTAAACTGGCATGTGTGGCAGAGTCTTCTGAAATAGTATTCGAATTCAAAAAACCTACACCAACTCCCAACCCAAGGATTTCAACCTTCAAACCATTCACAGTACTATTGCAGCTGTCTTTCTGTAGGTCCCCTAAACCAATTGCAATACCGTGCACTGTCTCAAATCGTGAAGGAAAATACCAAACAGGCGCTATCCAGTTTAGACAATTCGTGTCCGATGAATCAGCCTTTGAAAGTGTAAGTGAATCAGATTGAGCTACCAACAAATTGCTCAAAACAAGACTAAGGCACAGAACAAGTAGTTTGAACAGTTTTATCACAACAGATGCAAATTATCTTTCCCGTCCAAGATACATCAAAGCTTGAATCTATATAGGGCAAATACCTAACTTCCTGTAGTTGCATTATTAAAACGTTAAAAGCCATTCTCACACGAGAGAAATAACGTACTTTTGCGCACATTTTTAAAACGAGTAAACAGCATGCAACAATTGCGAAATATTGCCATCATCGCCCACGTAGACCACGGGAAAACAACGTTGGTGGACAAAATGCTCCTGGCCGGTAAGCTTTTTAGCGACCACGAAGCTCCGGGAGAATTGATCATGGACAACAACGACATCGAGAAAGAGCGTGGAATCACCATCCTCTCGAAAAACGTTTCCATGAACTGGAAAGACACTAAAATCAATATCATAGACACCCCGGGTCACAGTGACTTTGGTGGTGAAGTGGAAAGGGTTTTGAACATGACTGACGGTGTGATTCTGTTGGTTGATGCGTTCGAAGGCCCTATGCCACAAACGCGCTTTGTACTTCAAAAAGCAATCGAACTTGGATTGAAGCCTATCGTTGTTATCAACAAGGTAGACAAGCCAAACTGTACACCAGACGAGGTTCACGAATTGGTTTTCGAACTGATGTTTAACCTCGAGGCTTCAGAAGATCAGTTGGATTTCCCAACAATCTACGGTTCTGCCAAGCAAGGTTGGATGAGCACAGATTGGAAAGAGCCAAAAGAAGACATTTCCGCTTTGATGGATGCCATTGTGGAGCACATCCCAGAACCAAAAGTTTCTGAAGGAACTCCGCAAATGCTGATCACATCTCTCGACTACTCTCAGTATATCGGCCGAATTGCCGTTGGAAGACTGAGCCGTGGAGAGCTCAAGACAGGTCAACCGGTTTCTCTTTGCAAGCGCGAAGGAGGAGTTGTGAAATCAAAAATCAAAGAGCTTTACATTTTTGAAGGCCTTGGTAAAAAGAAAGTTGAGTCGATCAAAGCCGGAGAAATCTGCGCAGTAGTTGGACTCGAAGGATTCGACATCGGTGACAGCATTGCTGACTTCGAAAACCCTGAAGCTCTTGGCGGAATCAAAATCGATGAGCCTACAATGAGCATGACCTTTACGGTGAACGATTCTCCTTTTTTCGGAAAAGAAGGAAAGTTCGTGACTTCTCGTCACCTCAAAGAAAGATTAGAAAAAGAGCTTGAAAAAAACCTGGCCCTTCGTGTGGAGCCAACCAGCTCTGCCGACACTTTCACTGTTTTTGGCCGTGGCGTACTTCACCTCTCTGTTTTGATCGAAACGATGAGACGTGAAGGCTACGAACTGCAAATTGGTCAGCCTCAGGTAATCATCAAAGAAATTGACGGTATGAAATGCGAGCCTGTTGAGGAACTCGACATTGACCTTCCAGACGAAGTTTCTGGAAAGGCGATTGAAATGGTGACGCAGAGAAAAGGTGAAATGCTCAGCATGGTGCCTAAAGGAGACCGCATGAAGTTGCAGTTCGAAATTCCATCTCGCGGAATCATCGGATTGAGAAACCAGCTTCTTACAGCCACTGCCGGTGAGGCGATTATGTCGCACCGATTTAAGGAATTCCAGCCTCACAAGGGTGTTATTCCAGAAAGAATGAACGGCTCTATTATCAGCATGGAAACCGGAAAATCGATTCCTTTCAGTTTGAACAACCTAAAAGATCGTGGTACTTTCTTCATCCCTCCTAACGAAGACATTTACGAAGGTCAGGTGATTGGAGAAAACTCGCGCCAGGGAGACATGACAGTGAACGTTACCAAAACGAAAAAGCTCACTAACATGCGATCTTCTGGAGCCGATGATAAAGTGAAGCTCGCTCCTCCGAGAGAGTTTTCACTGGAAGAAGCCTTGGAATACATCCAGGGTGATGAGTATGTGGAAGTAACTCCTAACTCACTTCGTATCAGAAAGATTTACCTCAAAGAGCATGAGCGAAAGAAAGTCGCTAAAGTGTAAAAGCAATAAAGAAGCCGTCTGGAGAAATTCAGACGGCTTTTGTTTTTAGAGAAGCTCGGTATCAATATGTTCCTGCATGTCCTTTATCCAGCAGTTCGTCATTGAGGCTGATGTTTGAATCATCAAAAATGATCACACCGATGAATCTGCCGTAAACTCCCGGAAGCTTGTCAGTGCGAATGAGAAATTCTCCTCCGTTCTGGGCAAATCGCTCTTCGACAAATTCTTTTGCAGCCTGGCCTTTTTTGTATTCCTCGGACTCTTTTTTCTGACGGTAAATTTCTGGCGTGTCGATTCCTTTTAACCGGATTCGCTGCTCAGTTTTCATGCGAAATCCGAGGTCGATTTCAACATCGATGGTGTCTCCATCCACCACTCTTCGAAGTTTTCCTTTGTATTCGTACATGGCTAAAGAATTAAGTGATTTAATTGGAGGTAAAATTATGTATTCCAGACAAATAAAAAAGTCGGAGGTCCTGAAGATGTCATCCTGAACTTGTTTCAGGATCTCTTCAGGACTTCCGACTTTTATAGACAAAGGTTGTTTGCCTAAACTTCCATCAGGTCTCTTTCTTTCATCAGTTTTGTCAGCCTATCCTTCACTGTAGAAGAAACAGGCACAAGTGGCAACCTCAAGTGGTTTTCGCAGAGGCCTTTAATCTGAAGTGCCTCTTTCACTCCTCCGGGGTTTCCATCGGCAAAGAGCTGACCGATGACATCGAGCAACTGGTAGTGGTACTTTCGCGCAGTTTCGAAGTCGCCTTCAAGCGATTTATGAACCATGGCCGAGTACTCTTTTGGAAAAGCGTTTCCAACAACGGAAATAACTCCATCGGCTCCAGCTGCAATGAACGGGAGCGTTAGTGCGTCTTCACCTGAAATCACCAGGAAATCGGCAGGTTTTCCCTGAATGATATCCATCACCTGATCGATATCTCCACTGGCTTCTTTCACACCCACGATATTTTCAAAATTCTGCGCAAGCCTCAAAGTCGTTTCAGCTTTCACGTTGCTGGCTGTTCGCCCTGGAACGTTGTAGAGAATGATTGGAAGATCGGTCGCTTCAGCCAGCATTTTATAATGCTGGTAAATGCCTTCCTGAGTTGGTTTGTTGTAGTTCGGACTTGCACTGAGAATGCCATCAACACCTGAGAAATCAAAGGTCTTGAGCGTTTCTACGAGAGCAGCTGTGTTGTTTCCTCCCACACCGTAAACGATGGGTAGCTTGCCGTTATTCACCTTCATTACCGTGTCGAGCACCTGGCGCTTTTCTTCTGGCTTAAGCGTTGCTGCTTCGCCAGTTGTTCCCTGCACCACGAGGTAATCCACTCCACCATCAATCAAAGTTTGAGTGATTCTCTTCAGCGCTTCAAAATCAATTTCCTTATTGGCTTTAAACGGAGTCACCATGGCCACTCCAAGGCCTTTGAACGTATTCATATCGAGATCTTTTAGATTCAAAAATTTGGATGCTGCAAGTTGTAAAAATCTCCTTAGTTGAGCACAACTTTACTGAAACGAAAAGTTGGAAAGGTAGTGATCTACTTGATGAAGAAACTCATCGATGTTGTCGCGACCTTCGAGGTTGAGTACGATGTCGCAGTGCTTCGCTCCGGGAGTGTGGTGCTTACCTACTTTCATTCCGGCTTGTGATTCAGCCAGCGCAAACTCCATTGGTAAGGATTTTTCAAACACCAAGTCAATGAGGATATCGTACGGTTTCTTTAGGATTTTATCTACTGCTCCCTGAGGTTTGCAATACCAGTTAAGGTCATTGCGGCAGAAAAACTCGATTTCGAGTTGATGTTTTTGGTAGTGTGGAAGGTTCTTTTCGGCAAAGTCAGCATAACCAAGCGCCAGAACATCGCGCATACCGTACTCTTCTTTGAGGTGTTGAACGTATCGCTTTACCTTTTTGTAGTAGTCTTCGCCCTGATCGAGGTACAAAATCAAGACGCTCTGACCTTGAGTGAAATTGGATCCCTTTCGCTTCCTCTTCCACTCTCCTCGATTTAGGAAATACCTTCCTGCTTTCTTCTTTATGCTCTGTAATAACGCCATGTTGATTGCCGGCTAAAATAAAAATTTAGAGCTGTCAATGAATAGCCGTGTGACTTAGTGAAATCCAAAAAATACTAACACCACTCAGCCGGACTAAACCATTTTTTGGGGTTTTTCGTTAAAGAATTAATAAACACCTGAAAGCATGGCTATTAAATCTCTTCAACCCGACTGGCTCACTTCTGGAGTTCACGACTTTGAGTACAAGCAGTATTTACTTTTGGCTTATCTGCAGTACGTGAAAGAACACTTCGATCAGGCCAGACTCTACCCGCCTTTGGCTGAACTTGTGAGTCACTACAATCATCTTATGGAACTCAAGCAAAACCAGGATAAGCTGGCATCCCTTTTCCCGAAGTCGCTCAGTGAAATCGACCTCAAGGATTTGAAGATGCACTACAAGGAGCTGGTGGAGGATGATGAATCTCTAAAAATCGTGAGGGACCTCATGGAGTTTAGCATTCCCAGGCTACGCTCAATGATTGACGAAGGAAGAGACATTTATCAATTTGTAGAAGAGAATGTGGAGTTGGATACTGTCGGCTTGTTACCGATGTACAGGAATGAAGGTTATTTCTTTCTCGAGGAAGAAAAGAACAGTGAAATATTCATTTACCGCTACCAGCTGTCACTCATAGAAGCGACTGAGGAAACTTACCGCTCTTTGAAAACTATGTTGATTCAAAAAGAGAAGAAAAGTATTGCCCGAACGCTGTCACAAGTGAAAATGGAACTGACGAAGAAATTCACTGAACTCCCAAATCCGGCAACCTACGTTTTTCGCTCTGCTCTGAAGTTTCCGCTTAACGAAACTGTACTTCCCGTAGCCAAAAGAATTTTAATCCGGGAAATTAAACCTTCAGCTGCTTAAAAATGAAAAAGGCCCAGAGCCAGCTCAACCAAACTAAAGCTGTACTCCAGACCTTTTTGCTATACAAAAGTCCTCGAATAATTGAGGAGGGTGTGTGTCTTAGACAGTTTTCTGCTCTTCGTGCACTCCTTCAGCAAACTCCTCAAGCATTTTATTGCAAAATGCTTCCATGTCTTCTGGTGAGCGACTTGTGGTCAATCCTTCATCCACCACAACTTCTTTGTCTACCCAGCGAGCGCCTGCATTTTTCAGGTCGGTCTTGATAGATGGAAAAGATGTCATTTCTCTGCCATTGAGCGCGTCAGTCTCTATCAAGAGCTGTGGCGCATGGCAAATAGCAGCGATTGGTTTACCGTCTTCAAAAAATGATTTAGTGAATTCTACTGCTTTCTCATTTCTGCGAAGCTTGTCTGGATTGATTACTCCTCCAGGCAGCATCAGTCCGTTGTAGTCAGAGGCCACTACGCTGTCTACCGTCTTGTCCACTTTGAAGGAATCGCCCCAATTGGTGCTGTCCCATCCTTTGATCTCTCCAGACTCTTCGGAAATCACGTGAACTTCGGCACCTGCTTCTTCCAATTTCTGTTTTGGGGTTGTGAATTCGACCTGTTCAAATCCGTCTGTCGCCAAAATGGCTATTTTCTTTCCGCTTAAATCGTAACTCATTTTTTAAAATAGTTTTTAGGGTTCAACTTGTTGTCTCGATGAAGTGAGAAATGCGTGCCAGCAGAATCGAGACCGACTTGAACTCAGGACCAGCAGTCATTTGAGTCGATTTTCAAGAGTGCTTACTCTGGAGGATTGTGGAGAATCGTACAGTTTTCTGTAAACGATTTAACACAAAAAAACCGGCACCTTTTAACAAGATGCCGGACAAAGTGCCTCTACTTTGATTTTACTCTAACCTTAATTACTGAACAGTAATTTCTGTAACAATTATATTCGATTCACTGAATCCAAACACTTCAGGAACGTCTACTCCCGGGAAGTTATATTCTCCCAGCGGACCTTCATCGATGTGAAGCATAGGGAATAAGCTCTGGCCAGTGTTGTAAGTAACTTCGTCATCGAGTTCAATTACCACATCGTTATTCATACCTGCTTGCACGGCTGTTTTACCAACGATGCCTGGAAGTTCAATTTCTCCTCCCATTTCATTGTGGACTACAATCCAACCGTCTACGGCTGCATTCACCTGGTCGATTGTGATTGTGTTGTTCATTACAGGCTGATTTTGAACTTCGATAGAAGTAGACATGATTGTGATAGGTGAAGTCACAACGTTTCCATCAGAATCGAGGATTGGTCCGTCTTCACCGCTGTTTCCATCAAATTCATAAACTCCTTCTACACCAGTGTCGGTGTGAAGCATAATCCAGATGTCATCACCGCTTTCGAATTCAGCTGTTTGCTCGAGAGCAACTTTCACATCTGTAGAAGTACCTGCTTCCACAAACTTAGGAGTAGAAATGATTCCGGGAACTACTGGTCCACCGTTGCCATTGTCTGCGTGGATCACCACCCAACCGTCTTCACTCATAGTGATTGATTCAACAACCACCATGTTTTGTGAAAGACGCTGGTCCATTGCTTCGAAACTACCTGTTGGATCATCGCTTTCTTCCATCATCTCCTCCTCCATGTCATCTTCGTCATCTTTTTCGCAAGATGAGAGACCTAAAACGAGTAGTGAGGCAAAAGCGATTAGACTAAATAATTTAAAATTCTTCATAAACTGCATTGATTTCATAATTCTTGTTTTTTGGGGTTTTTAAAATTCAACTTGCCCAGACTTACGAACTAAATCTCCGACTGGATTTTTTCAATCCGACTTTTTTCGAATATCACTTTGTTGTGGATTAAATGGATAATCCTCAATTCGATTGTAGACTTTGATCTACACAGAGCCTCAATTCCAGAAGTCGAAACTTTTTGGTTTTGGCGTACTACAAAGAATTTCAGCGGAATAAAAAAATCACGGTGATGAGGAACGCGAATTGATTGTGAATAGAAAAACACAGTCAAGAATGAAGAGTCAATTATCAGTTTACTTTATCGGAATTCTATTTTTTATGCTCGTTGGAGCTGACGCAGCTCAAGCTCAGTACAACGGAACAGCATTAGGAATTAGAGGTGGCGCACGAGGTGGCCTTACCATAAAAGGAATGGGTAAAGGTCCAGGAGCAATTGAAGGAATTGTCGGTTTTTACCCTAACAGTCTCAATGTGACTGTCCTTTGGGAGCACTACCAAAATGCATTTGATGTGCAAAACCTTTATTGGTACTACGGCCTTGGAGGTCACGCTGCGTTTTACAACACTCTGAACAATGGACGATATCCACGTTGGTATGGCGATGCAGCATTTGATGACACTGGTATTGGATTGGGAGTAGATGCCATTTTAGGTCTGGAGTATTTGATCCAGACAGAACTCCCTTTCGATCTCGCAGTGAGTGTAGACGCCATTCCATTTTTGGAGGTTAACACTGCCGGTGGAGCCTACTTTTGGGTCGATCCCGGATTGGGAGTTAAAGTCGTTTTTTAAAAAATCATAAGAAGACCATTTTTCAAAAGCCTTCATGCTCATCGAGCTGGAGGCTTTTTTTTGTTGATCTTAAATTTTGTCAAATACCTGCGCCTTCACCGGGGTTTTCGGTAGATCACCTAGAACATATCGACAGATCTTTAGTTTCTTTGTAGCCTTGTAAATCGAAAATTTGATTTCTACAGGCCAATAACCTAATGTTAGATCTCGTGAAGAAAGTTGTTTCCCTCATCACTTTATTTTTTCTTTTGGTAACTGCCAACATTGCTCTGGCACAATCCAACCCAACTGTTGAGGGTAAGGTGAAAGACGAAAATGGAGCACCCATCCCCTACGCTACCGTTGCCCTTTATTCACAGTCGGATTCTACACTCGTTCAGGGAGCAGCTACAGATGTGAACGGTGAATTCAAGGTTCAAGCGCAACCTGCAGTTTATTACTTGCAGATATCTTTTTTGTCTTACCAGAAGAAGACTATTTCAGACATAAATTTAAACTCTGGCGATCGTGATCTAGGTGAGATAAAACTCACTCCCGGCTCGGTCGCACTTGAAGAAGCTGTTGTTGAAACCGAGCGTAGCCAAATGGAACTCAAGCTCGACAAGCGCGTTTTTACAGTTGGTCAAGATTTAAGTAATCAGGGCGGAAGCGCATCCGAGGTTCTCGACAACGTGCCTTCGGTAACGGTTGATGTCGAAGGAAACATTAGTTTACGAGGGAGCAACAATGTGCAAATCCTGATCGATGGTAAGCCTTCGGGAATGGTCGGATCAGATCCGGCAGAAGCCCTGCGTCAGATTCCTGGAGATTTGATCGAAAGAGTTGAAGTCATTACCAACCCATCAGCGCGCTATCAGGCAGAGGGCGAAGTCGGGATCATCAACATCATTCTAAAAAAAGATGAACGAAAAGGCTTGAATGGTACCTTCACGGGAACGGCTGGCTATCCAGAGAATTTTGGCGCCAGCTTCAACCTGAATTTCCGAAGAGAAAAGATAAACTGGTTTGCTCAGTACGGCATTCGCTACCGCGACCTTCCCGGAGGTGGAAATCGCTTCAGAGAAGTGAATGCACCAGACACCGCCTATATTTTCAGAAGCGAAGAAGAACGTTCTCGTGGAGGTATTTCACACAACTTTAGAGCAGGTGCCGATTTCTATCTTAAAAACGACAATTCTATCACGATCTCGGGATTGTATCAGCATGAAAACGGGCTGAACACCGAGGTCAATACGTATCGTGATTTCGATATTGACGGAAACTTTCTTGGAGAAGAAGCCCGCGATCAGGAAGAAATTGAGATCGAAAATACGGTTGAAGCTGCTTTCAACCACAAGAAGAAGTTCGATGGTGATGACGATCACACCTGGGAAACGATCATCAACTTTTACAACGAAGAGGACACAGAAGATTCCGATCTCACAGAAACCTCAGACGATGCCAACGTGCCACCTCTGGAGCAGGATGCTTACAACACTGAAAACGAGCAGAACTTTCTGTTTCAGTCCGACTACATTCGTCCGATTGGTGAAGAAGGAAAGTTTGAAACCGGTATGAGGATTAGCAATAGGATTATTGAAAACGACTACAGTGTGAGAATCCGGGAGCAAGGTGGTGAATGGATGACTGTGGACACGTTGGATAATAATTTTCGCTACGATGAGACCATCTATGCGGGATACATGATGTACGGAAATGCCCTGAACAAATTCAATTACCAGTTCGGTGTGCGGTCAGAGTATTCGGTAATTGGAACAGAACTAATCAAGTCTGCCGAGGAAAACGACCGCGATTACATCAACTTTTTCCCCAGCATTCACCTGGGCTATGAGTTCAATGAACAACACACCATGCAACTCACTTACAGCCGTAGGCTGAGTCGTCCTCGTTTTCGATCGTTGCTCCCATTCTCCAACTTCAGCGATGACAGAGATTTTTATCGGGGAAATCCCGATCTAAACCCTGAATTCACCGATTCTTACGAAGCGGGATATTTGTATTTCGGTGAAAAAGGATCTTTTCTTTCGAGCGTTTATTACCGCCACAGAACTGGCGTGATTGAGCGAATTGCCGTGCAGACAGAAAACGGAAACAACACACGATTCCCGGTGAATCTTTCTGTGCAAGACGCCTATGGACTCGAATTTAACTTCTCCTACCAACCCGTGGAATGGTACAGCGTGAATTCCGATTTCAACTTTTACAGAGCCATCACCGTTGGGGAATACAACGGACAATCTTACAATGCTGACACTTACACGTGGTATGCGAGAATGAACAACAAGTTTAGCATCGACACCAAGACAGATGCTCAGATCTCTGCGAGGTATCGTGCTCCAAGAGAAACCACTCAGGGACGAGTGAAAGCCCTCTACTCCATTGATTTGTCTATAGCGCGCGATGTGCTTGATGGAAAAGGAACACTTGCGTTCAATGTGAGGGACGTGCTGAACTCCAGAAGGTGGAGACAGGTGTTGGACCAGCCTACATTCTACGAGGAATCAGAGTTCCAGTGGAGAGCTCGTCAATTCATCCTCACATTCACTTACCGATTGAATCAAAAGAAAATGAGAGGACCTCAGGAAGGCGGCCCGGACGGCTATGAAGGCGATAATTAATTTGCCAACTTTGCTCTGAACTTTTCCTTGAACTTCTCAACCTTAGGCCTTATCACCATCTGGCAGTACGGCTGTTCTCCATGCTCGTTGAAGTAATTTTGATGACCTCCTTCTGCTTCGTAGAAAGTATCAAAGGCAGTGATCTCCGTAACTATTGGATCGCTCCAGTCACCACTTTCATTAGCTGCCGCCTTTGACTTTTCAGCAATTTCCTTTTGCTCATCCGAGTGGTAAAAAATTGCGGACCTGTATTGCGTGCCAACATCTCCTCCCTGACGGTTTAGAGTTGTGGGGTCGTGAGTTGCAAAAAACACTTCGAGAATTTCAGCGAAGGAAATTACTGAAGGATCAAAGTGAACCTGCACGACCTCAGCGTGGCCAGTTCTTCCGGTACAAACCTCCCGGTAGGCCGGATTTTTCACATGACCTCCACTGTATCCAGAAAGGACTTTCTCCACCCCTTCGAGTCGTTGAAAAACAGCTTCTACACACCAAAAGCACCCTGCTCCGAGAGTAGCTTTTTCCAAGTTCTTATCTCCGTTGTTGCTCATAATTTTCTCAGTGATTTTTGTCCGAAATGTAGGTTGAAAACAGCTTGATTGGCTCAATGTTTTTCCAAGTCTTTCACAAAAGTCCCCACCTTTTTCAAAGCATCTTTTGCCTCGGGCATAAAATTGGGAAAAGCGTGCCAGGCATGGAAAAGTTTATCATAAAAATCGGTTGTAACAGGCATTCCTGCTGTTCTCAATTTCTCTGCGAAAAGCCGACTATCGTCAAAAAGCAGTTCGTTTTTAGTTGCCTGAATGAGAACTGGTGGAAATGAATCCGGCTCGGCCAAATAAGGGGAAAGCAGTGGGTTGCTCCGATCCTGGTCATCGCAGTAGCGATCTGCGTAACTGCCAAGATCCTCAGCATCGAAAACTGATTCTTTCTTGTAGTTTTTGCTCAGCGAAGCAGAATCCTCACGCAAGTCGAGCCAGGCAGAAAGCAGCACAAGTCCATCAGGTCCTTCCCCTCCTTTTGTTTTGAGTAAATGACAAAGAGCTGCCGCCAGGTTGCCACCTGAAGAGTCGCCTCCAACAATTACTTTCAGTCCAGGATGTTTCTTTCGGATCTCCTGATAAACCAGCTCGCACTCTGCAAGGGCTGTCGGAAACTTATGCTCTGGAGAAAGACTGTAAGCCGGCCCGTAAACAATTGAATCGCCATATTTGGCTAGATGGGCCATCAGGTTGGCATGTGTTTTAGGCGAGCAAAGCGAAAAACCTCCCCCGTGAATGTAGAGGAAAGCAGCTTCAGGATCTTCCTCTCCCCAATTTGTGATGAGTGTCTTGGTGTCGGCAATTTCTTCATACCGCTGTCTGGTCTCCGATGGCGGTTGGTTGAAAGGACTGAAAAACTCAATGGTCTTTCGGAGTATGGAGACTTCAGGGTTCGTCATTTTCCGAAGCGGTCTGGTTATTCGGTAATATAACATTACCAGGAGATATTGCCAACTTGCCAGAATCATAAAGGGATATTAAATCAGAATTTATGGGCTAACTCAAACCCATCGCGAATGGCTTTCTGAGCATCTAGTTCACGCGCCTCGAGTGCTCCTCCTATCAAATGTGCAGAATGGCCTTTTTGTTTCAATTTTTCGAAAAGGGTATTCTCAGAAAGTTGACCAGCACAAACCACAACGTGATCTACTTCAAGGCACTCGTCTTTACCATCAACACGAATGTGCAATCCGGAGTCGTCAATTTTTTGGTACTCGACTCCAACGATGTTTTTCACGCCCGCTTTTCTAAGCGAAACGCGATGAATCCAGCCAGTGGTTTTACCCAGGTTCTTTCCCGGTTTCGAGGTTTTTCGCTGCAGCAGAAAAATTTCTCTCGGAGATTCTACAGGAATTTGTTTTGTAGTGCTAATGCCCCCAGGATGACTGATGCTGTTGTCGATCCCCCAGGTCTTCAGAAACTCTTCGACTGTCGGCTGAACTGCTTCGACTTTGGCGTGGTCTTCCGTAAGGTACTCACAAACATCGAAGCCAATTCCTCCCGCGCCAATCACCGCTACTTTCTTTCCAGCTGTTACTCCACCACTTAGCAAGTCCTGGTAGCTGACGACTTTAGAGTGATTTTCGCCTTCAATTCCGGTTTTCCTGGGAATCACACCTGAAGAGACCACAACTTCGTCAAACTCGCCACTGGCGATCAATTCATCATCAACTCTGGTGTTCAGTTTCAAGTCAATACCCAGGTTCGCAATTCTATTTCTGTAGTAGCGTAGCGTCTCGTAAAACTCTTCTTTACCCGGGATGACCTTGGCGTAGTTAAACTGACCGCCTATTTCATCGGAAGCTTCAAAAAGTGTGACATCATGCCCGAGCTCTGCCGCACTTACAGCGCAGGACAGACCTGCTGGACCAGCACCTACTACAGCAATGTTTTTTACTTTTTCAGCTCTTTCTTTTTCGAATTCTGTCTCACGACAAGCTCTTGGATTCACCAGACAGGACGCAACCTTCTTTTCAAAAATATGATCGAGGCAAGCCTGGTTGCAGCCGATGCATGTGTTGATAGACTCTGACTTTCCTTCTTCAGCTTTTTTCACGAAGGCTGAATCCGCCAAAAACGGACGAGCCATGGAAACCATGTCTGCTTTACCCGCTGAAAGAATTTCTTCAGCTATTTCGGGAGTGTTGATCCTGTTGGTTGTGACAAGCGGAAGATTTACTTCCTGTTTTAATTTTTGGGTCACCCACGAATACGCTCCTCGCGGCACCATGGTCGCGATAGTTGGAACACGTGCTTCGTGCCATCCAATCCCTGTGTTGATGATGTTAACACCGAGTTTCTCAACTTCTTTTGCCAGCTGCACCACCTCTTGCCAGGTGCTACCGTCCGGCACCAAATCGAGCATGCTGAGTCGATAAATCAAAATAAAATCATCTCCGACTTCTGCTCGAACCGCTTTGATAATCTCGAGTGGAAAACGCATTCTGTTTTCGTAGCTGCCTCCCCACTTGTCAGTTCGCTGATTGGTGCGTTTTACCAGAAATTCATTGATCAGATAGCCTTCCGAACCCATGATTTCAACTCCATCGTAGCCCGCTTTTCGGGCCAACCTGGCGCATCGTGCAAAGTGCCGAATGGTTCTTTGAATTCCTCTCTCGCTTAAGGCATTTGGCTTAAACTTAGAAATCGGAGCCTGAATAGCTGAAGGAGCCACATTGAAAGGATGATAGGCATACCGGCCGGCATGAAGAATTTGAAGGCAGATTTTCCCTCCCTCTCCATGCACTGCTTCAGTGATTTTACGGTGTTTCTTTACACCGCGATTTGTTGTTAACTTACCTGAAAATGGCGAAACCCAACCTCGCCAGTCAGGGGCGAAACCTCCAGTAACAATCAGCCCAACTCCATTTTTTGCCCTTTCAGCATAAAACCTGGCCATTTTCGAGAAGCCATCTTTGCTCTCCTCGAGACCGGTGTGCATCGATCCCATCAACACACGGTTTTTCAACTTCGTAAAACCGAGGTCGAGTGACTCAAACAATTTTGGAAAGTGCGGATTCGACATGACTTAACTACCTGATATAAAGTGATTTTAATTGTCGCTTTTCAGATATTTATACAACTCCGAGTCCGTAGATAAAATGATCGAAGTTTGATTGTCAAATGTTTTCTCGAAGGTTTCCATCGATTTCAAAAAACTGTAGAGTTCGCGAGAACGAGCGTTTTTATCGTAAGCACTTGCATAGATGGCAGCTGCTTCAGCATCTGCTCTACCCTTGATCTCTTCAGCTTCGCGATAAGCTTCAGATTGAATTGTTTTAAGCTCGCGCTCTTTCTCACCATTAATTTTTGAAGCCTCTCCCTGCCCTTCAGATCTGAACTTATCGGCAATTCGGAAACGCTCACTTTTCATTCGCTCGTACACTTGCTTTCTTACTTCCTCTATATAGTTGATTCTTTTGAAACGGAAATCGAGGACTTCGATGCCAAGCTCTTGCGTGCGCTTGTTTGCCGACTCCTGAATCATTCTTTGAATTCTCTCTCTTCCTACTTCAATTCTAACCAGAGAATCTTCAATCAACTCAGAGATCTCACCAGACTCTTCGGGTTCCCTGTTGCTGGTACGAATGGCTTCCTCCAAATTGTGGTTGGCCACATTGTCGCGAGTTTCTCCATCGAGAATATCATCCAATCTTGACTGAGCGCCTCGCTCGTTGTTGAGTCGCTTGTAAAACTGAAGCGGATCAGTGATTTGCCAACGGGCGTAGCTATCGACAAAAATGTACTTTTTCTCTTTTGTAGGAACTTGATTGGCATCACCATCCCATTCCAAATAGCGCTTATCGAAGTAGTTTGCTTTCTGAATGAATGGCACTTTGAATTTTACTCCAGGAGTCGTGATGGGATCTCCTACCGGCTTTCCAAATTGAGTAATGACAACCTGCTCATATTCATTCACGACAAAAGCACCTTGAAAAAGCACTATGAGGAATAAAATGGAAGCGACAATTATGATTATGATCTTTTTGACGTTCATGGCTTAGTTAGATTTTTTGATATTCTCCATCTGCATTTGCAATAGCGGCAGCACATTGCTACCTTCTTCATCGGTGATGATTTTATTACCGAGAAGCGGTATTACATCGCCCATAGTTTCCAGATAAATCCTTTTCCTGGTTACTTCAGGAGCTTTCACATACTCAGTGTACAAATCATTGAAGCGAGAGACTTCACCCTCAGCGCTGTTCACTCGTTCTGTGGCGTAACCTTCGGCTTTTTGAATGGTTTCCTGAGCCTGACCTTTGGCCTTTGGAATCACCTTGTTGTATTCTGATTTGGCCTGGTTGATCAGCGTTTCTCGCTCCTGCTGTGCCTCGTTCACCGCGTTGAAAGCTGCTTTCACAGGGTCTGGTGGATTTACATCTTGCAATACGACTTGCTCAATGTGCAAGCCGAGTGAATATTCTTTGGCAACATCCTGAATGAGTTGCTGTACTTTTACGGCAATCTCGGCACGCCCAACTGTAATGACTTCATTTACGGTACGGTTTCCCACAACCTGGCGCATTGCCGCTTCAGAGACATCGCGAAGAGTAGTTTCTGGGTTGCGAACCTTAAAAAGGTACAGGTAAGGATCCGTGATTCTGTATTGAACGACCCACTCGACATCGGCAAGGTTTAGATCACCGGTGAGCATTAAAGATTCTACTCTGTATCCAGATTTCTGATAGGTAGACTGAACACCAGCACTTGTTGTTCTGAAGCCAAACTCCTGCTTTTGCTGACGCTCTACAGGAACTTTGTAAACGTGGTCTATGAAAGGAGCTTTTACGTGTAATCCGGGTTCAACGGATTTTACATAAGCTCCAAAGCGTGTAATCACTCCCACCTCTTCAGTATTTACCTTGAAAAAGGATCCAAAAGCGAGAATAACGACTACAATAGCGAGAATGATCACTCTCAAATTCCGCATGATTTTCCGCAGAATTTCCTGACCCTGGTCCTGGGGATTATTTATGTCCATTGGATTGTTTGGTTTAGATGTTTTCTAATTGAAATCTTTAGTTGGCAAGTTAGTAATAATGCACCGATTTTTGAGCTTTAGAAAAAGTGGGGAAAATGCGCCCGCTAAGGTTTACCGCTCAGCTATCTCTGCATGATTCACACAAACAATTCGTGTTAGTTTTTAAAAGTAAAAACCCCGATAAATCTCGATTTTTTCAATTGCTTCTTCTCCAGACTCCGTTTAGTAATTCAAGAGGACTCGGAAAACAACTCCTTGCCTGACAGCGTGCCACATCGTAATATTCGGATTATGAAACACTTACTCGCTGTGTTTCAGAGTGCTGTGGATAAAAAGCATCAAAAAATGAGTTTCATCCACGCTTATGGAGGGTAGCGACACTAAGTGTGAAGCGTATCAGATTGATTATCTGAGAGATAAAAAAGTCTAATCGATTTGGATATTGAATTGCCTATGAAGAATCATAACCCCTTAAATCAAAGGAAATGTCTAAGAACAAAGAATCACAGAAAAGAGAAGTGAAAACGCCTAAGGCTACTACTCAACAAAAGACACCAGCTGCAAGAAAACAGCCTGTGAAGAAATAAAAGAGCTGAAAAGTAGAATAAATGAGGTCTGCACGTCAAAGTCGCAGGCCTCATTTCTTTTGGAAAAATAGACGAAGTCAAAATAATAGATTAACAGGGAGTTAAGAAAGTAGGTGTGCTTCAAAATTGTTTGATGATGTCGTTTGCACATCAATTATTTGAGTACATTTGTCTTGTATTAGAATTTAGGTTTTTTGGAAAACGTACTATCACCTTAGATTTTCGCTCTCCTTCTTCCACTTCCGATACAGCCGGAATAAAAAAGTGTATCCGGTTTTTATTTTAATTATTTCAATTTTTTATTATGAACATTTTTGTTGCCAGACTTGATTATGGCGTTACTTCACAAGATCTAGAAGATCTTTTCAGCGATTACGGATCAGTTTCTTCCGCTAAAGTTATTATGGACAGAGACACCGGAAAATCTAAAGGATTCGGCTTTGTAGAAATGGATGACGATGATGCTGCTCGTTCAGCGATCAACGAACTCAATGACTACGAAGTAAAAGGTAGAAACATTGTTGTGAAACAAGCAGAGGACAGAAGAGAAAAAAGACCATCAAGGTCTAATTGGTAAAATAAGAATTGCCGGTAACCCCGGTATTTGAATCTTTTATTAAGCGCTCATCATTGTGATGGGCGCTTTTTTTGTGTCCGCATAAATCGCTCAAACTTTTTTGGTGGATTGGCGTCCAGATGAAGTCGCTCGCCAGTTTCAGGATGATTAAAACTTATCGATTCAGCGAAAAGGAGCAAACCTCTTCCAGATTTTTCACCTCCAAATCTCTGGTCACCCAGGATGGGCATTCCTGCACCGGCCAGATGTACCCTAATTTGATTCTTCCTTCCAGTTTGCGGAAAACAATGTAGCTCTGTGAGCACACCATGCTTGTGGCTCGTCACCTGACGCAACTTCTTAAATCCGGTAAATGCTTGTCTGTCATCAACCTTTGATTCGATTTCAAAGTAGTCTTCAGTTTCTCCATGAACTATTGCTCTGTAAGTCTTTTTAACGGTGCGGTCTTCGAACTGGGCACCCAAATTTGAAGCTGCTTTGATCGTCTTTACTATTACCAAAATGCCGCTCGTCTGCCTGTCGAGTCGGTGGACCGGCCTCGGGCGACTGTAGCGATCACGCTGACTGCTGATCTTAAGGTTGCTTTGAAGTGCATTAGCAACTGTTCTGAGCATGTTTCCACTGACAGGTAGGTCACCAGGCTTGAGGATTGCGGCCAAATAATCGTCCTCAAAAAGTACTTCTAGCTCCTTGTCGTAAACTGTCTTTTCAGAAGAATTGGCCACCACCGTTATTTCATCTCCCGGCTGCACCCAGTAGCCAGTAGTGGAAAGCTTCTCGTTTACCAGCATCTGATCGCGTTTTATCGCTTTCACGATACTTTTTCGCGAGGGCAAACTCTCAAAAACTCCTCTGGCATACTCACTCAAACGGTCAACCCTGGCGTCCGCTGGGACGATGTGTCTCTCGATGATTTCGGTGGTTAGGTCCATGGTCGAAAGTTACGCAATCAATTACTGATAAATAGATGACGGATGAGCGACCTGCGTCATTAACTTTGCCGAAAAATTAAACGGTTTTGACAAATTCTAAACTCATTTCGGCTCTCCGATGGTCGGCTCTTTTCGAGGGGATTTCGCTTCTGCTCCTATTCTTTATCGCCATGCCACTTAAGTACGGTTTAGAACAGCCGCTCATGGTAGAAGTTGTGGGAATGGCGCACGGAGTACTCTTCATTCTCTACTGCGTTCTGCTCGCTGTCGTCAGCGTAAAAATGAAATGGATGGGAGTGCCAGCCATTGTTTCTTTCTTTGCATCGTTCGTTCCGTTTGGCACTTTTTACGTAGACAAAAAGTATTTTAAATCGCTAGCTGAAAGAGCCAATTCCCTTAAGTAAGTAATTCTTCCTTTTAGAGAACAATTTGTGATTTCAGTCCTTTATAAATGGTATGGAAGCACAAACGAAATCTAGAATGAAGACTTTAAAGTTCGATAACGGAGACCTTATGCCAGCCTTGGGGTTGGGAACCTGGAAAAGCAAACCGGGAGAGGTAAAAGACGCTGTTTACACGGCCATCAAAACAGGATTTAGGCACATCGACTGCGCTGCCATTTACGGCAACGAAAAGGAAGTCGGTGAGGGAATTGCAAAAGCCATTTCTGAAGGCCTTGTTGATAGAAAAGATCTTTGGGTAACCTCCAAACTCTGGAACTCAGAGCATAAAATTGGCGATGTAGTTCCAGCACTGGAAAAAACACTGTCCGACCTGCAGTTGAATTATCTCGACTTGTATTTGGTTCACTGGCCTGTTGCCATGAAGCCTGGTGTAACTTTCCCGGAGAAACCTGAAGATTTTTTGAGTTTGGAAGAAGCTCCACTGGAAAAAACCTGGGAAGGAATGGAAGGCGCTAAGAAACTTGGACTCGCCAAGCATATCGGAGTGTCGAATTTCAACATCAAGAATTTGAGACATATTATAGCTCATGGAAAAGTGAAGCCTGAGATGAACCAGGTAGAGCTTCACCCTTATCTACAGCAGGAGGAGCTTTTCACGTTCTGTCACAAAGAAGGAATCTTTATGACGGGCTACTCGCCTCTGGGCTCCACAGATCGTTCTGAAAAAATGAAAAAAGACGATGAACCAATTCTTTGGGAAAATGACCTCATTAAGGAAATGGCCAAAAAGTACGATTGCACTCCTCAGCAGTTTTTGATTGCGTGGTCGCTCAATCGCGGAAACGCGGTGATTCCAAAATCAGTGAACCCCGATCATATCAAAAGTAATTTTGATGCGAAGGATATTAAAATTGATCACGAAGACATGGTGAAAATGACTGAGCTCGACAGAGGATACCGATTTGTTGACGGTCATTTTTGGACGATGGAAGGAAATCCTTACAACCTAGATGATTTGTGGGATTAAGAGTCTCGAATAAACCAATTAGAGAAAGCCTGGAATTTATTTCCGGGCTTTTTTATTTGCCTTCGAGTCGATCCTTCACGTATTCAATTTCAGTTTTTCCATGCGGACAGGCTTTTCCATCCTCATCAAGATTAACCATCACAATCGAATTGATCTGAATGATTTCTTTGCGTGTCACCTTGTTTCTCACTTCGCAGCGCAGAGTTAGAGATGACTTTCCAAACTTGACCACTTCCAGACCGATCTCTACGATATCACCTTGTTCGGCAGAACTGATAAAGTTGATCTCCGACATGTATTTGGTCACCACTCGTTTGTTCTCCAGCTGAATGATGGTGTACAAGGCGGCTTCCTCGTCTATCCAGGCTAGTAGCTTGCCGCCAAATAAAGTTCCGTTAGGATTCAGGTCTTCGGGCTTCACCCATTTTCTTGTGTGAAAATTCATTAATTAATTTTTTCGTTGTTCAAATTTCAAACAATCAACCTGCATTTTAGATCACTCTGAATTGCCGATTCTCACTCGAGGATCGATGACTCCGTAAAGGATGTCGACCAGAATGTTGAGCAACACAAAGATTGAAGCAATAACGATTACAGATCCCATCACAACCGGAAGGTCTTCCTTTTGAAGCGAGGTGAAAATCTCGAGACCAAGCCCTTTCCAGCCGAAAACAAACTCCACAAATACGGCTCCTGCAAGAAGCGAAGCAAACCAGCCCGAAACGGCTGTGATCACAGGGTTCAAAGCGTTTTTCAACGCGTGCTTCAAAACCACTTTCCACTCCGACAAACCTTTTGCTCTGGCGGTCCGGATGTAGTCCATAGACATCACTTCAAGCATTGAGGATCTTGTGAGTTGTACGACTACTCCCAATGGGCGGATTCCGAGTGTTAGAGCGGGAAGTATCAAGTTCTTTGGCGTAAGATATTCTCCCCGCCATACATCTACGCTGTAGAGACTGCCGGTCATTTCCAGACCCGTACCGGGGAAGGTAAGCATGGCATCTGTCAAAGGCAAATTGGTATTGAAGATCATCTCAAACAATTCCCCCACCAACCACACTCCCATGCCCAATAGAAAACCCAAAACAGCATACTTCGAGATAGAAGGAATTGAATCCACTCCCTCCAAGCGCATGGCTCTGCTCTTTTTGATCGCTCCAACAATTATTCCTGCCAAAAGCAATAGTAGCGGCCACATGGGAAGCACAGTGGCTTCATGCCAAACCAATCCGCCAATAAAAGCTATGATAATCGCCATGAAAAATGATGGTCCAGACATTCCGAAAACAGAAATTACAAGAGCAATTTTATCGAAGTAGGTATCTTTCTTTAGCGCGGCTAAAACACCAATAATCAACCCTAAAAAAAGCCCGATGAAAATTGCAGAAACTGCCAGTATCATAGTTCCTGGCAATGCTTCACTGATGATTGCACTAACGCTACGGTTCGACTTGTAAGATTTTCTTAGATACGGTGCCTTCAAAACTAGCGATCGCTCATCACCCACCGAAAACAACTCAGTAGCGCTGTACTTTTCGCTGTCGAGAAAGATGCGGCTTTCGCTGTTTACCGTGTTGAGAATGGAAACTGGAGAGATGTCATTTAAATAAAGAAGATAGCGTTTACCAAGCGGTAGATCAAGTCCAAGATTGTGCCTGATCTGCTCAAGCACTTCTTCCGAATCGTTTTGCCCAGCAATAACTCTAACCGGATCTCCCGGAGAGCTGTTAAAAATGAAGAACACCACAGACACCACCCCGAAAAGCACGAGGATGCCATAGAATAATTTTCTGGTGATGTAAGCTATCAATCTGGATCGACTTCTTTGTAGTACTGATTTTGTTTGATCTGTTCCAGGGTGGGCGTGTCGTTGTTATGCCACTTCCGAATCACCTTGCCGTCTTTCAAAAGCATTATTCCAGGGTTGGCTCGAATCATTGTTTTTAATACGATCCCATCACCAACTAAAAACTCAAAAGCCAGGTCGTGGTCGTGTCTAAACTGTTCAGTGGTCTCGTAATTAGATGAAGTGAGACCATAAATTTTATGTCCTTCGGCCTGCACATCTTCCGCCAGTTGAGCGATCTCTTCGATTTCTCCAGTATCGGCATTCTCTATATCGTAAGCCACAACTAGAAAGATATACTCCTCTCCATTGATAAGCTCCTCAGTCATAGGAGATCCATCCCGGGTCGTAATTTCAAAATCACTGATTGGAGGTGTATAACCTTCTTCAAAGGTTACTGTTGGGCCTTCCCATGACTTGTTTTCGTAAGTGCTTTTAAACCACTCCTCCTTGTAAATCTCCAAATAATCGTTTGAGAGAACGATAGTGTCTTCACCCGTTTTGGTATTTGTGAATGTGTACTCCACAGCATAAACTGGCGGTTCTTTGCCTAGCTCCTCTGCAGATTTCATTTGTTCTCTAATGTTCTTTCCCTCAGCATAAGGGCGATAGTCTTTGATTGGCAGATGAGCTAAAGTGTAGTATTGGAAAATGCCACAAACGAGGATAACTGAAATTGCCATAAACCACTCGTTGTTTTTGTTGCCTTTTAGTCTGCGCTTCACCGTAATGGCTAACCCAAGTGCGATAGCTGTAAATAAAACAGGGAAAAGCCAGTCGAGCAGCGCCATGCTGAAAATAGCAATAAGCAAAAGGCTGAAGGCCACGATGACCATATCCTCGCCAGACTTGTTGAGTCTCACTTTGCCTGCAAAAGTTCCAATGAAAATAATGACGATGAGCACCAGGAGAATGACATCTTTAGTGAAAGATTCCCAGGGCGTTAGTGGAATAGCATTTCCAAAACAACCACACTCCAAAACACACTCGGGAGATTCTGTGACCTCTACTCCATCTCTCACCACTGTGATTTGCTCATGAGGATCGCAAGTGGCGGTGTAGAACGTGAGCCACGTGAAAAACAAGATCATGAGCAGAAGAAGGACCGAAGTGAGTTTAGCTTTTGCTCCGAGCAACACCGCGACTCCGAGTAAAATTTCAGCTACACAAATAACAATTGCCAACTCGAGGGCCCAGGGTTCGAAGAACGGCATATCGAGCGCCTTTGGACTAAAGTACTCTTCCAGTTTGTAGGAAAAACCAAGTGCATCGTTCGCCTTGATCAGGCCCGAAACGATAAAAAGAGATCCGACTAAAATTCGGGCTATGGTCACGATTGTTTTCATGGCTCTAGAGGTTTTAAAAAGTTGTGGCTAAAATAAGGTCAGAGTGTGCTGTTTAGACATTCATTAACGAGAGTTTAACACAAGTAGCTGTGGAAAGCGAATCACGCCAGAGGATCTTCACCTTCACCAATTCGAATGAGCGCAAATGCAGCGTAGTTGAGCATGTCCATGTAGTTCGCATCAATTCCTTCGGAGACTAAGGTTTTGCCAGCGTTATCTTCAATTTGCTTGGTTCGCAAAAGCTTCATCAGGATCAAGTCGGTAATTGAGGAAACCCTCATGTCGCGCCAGGCCTCACCGTAGTCGTGGTTCTTTTTCATCATCAAATCTTTGGTGTCAGCTGCCCATTTGCTGTAAAGCTCAGACGCCTCTTGCAGATCGAGCTCCAGTTCCTTGTTCCCGGACATTTGGAGCTGAATGAGCGCCATCACACAGTAGTTGATGATTGCGATAAACTCAGATTCGACATCCTCTTCAACCTTGCTTTGCTTTGTCTCCTGAAGAGTTCGGATTCGCTGAGCTTTTATGAAGATTTGGTCTGTTAGTGAGCTGGGCCTGAGCACACGCCATGCACTGCCGTAATCGCTCATTTTTTTGTCAAAAAGCGACTTACACTTTTCGATCACCTCATCGTACTGCCGGCTGGTTTTTTCTAGTTGCTGATCCACTTTTTGGGCTGTTTCCAATTGCGTGATTTAAAATATTTACTTTGTGCGAAAATAGACAACAGGGTGAAAGATACAGGAAAAAAATTCCTTGTAAGTAAGGGGCGGTTAATCGAGTTGGAATTTCCTGCTGTGATGGGGATTTTAAACGCCACACCCGATTCTTTTTTTGAGTCGAGCCGGGAATTGAAAGCCGAAGGAGCGGTTAAAAAAGCAGCTCAAATGATTGATGAAGGTGCTGCAATTCTCGACATAGGAGGCTACTCCTCTCGTCCTGGAGCCTCTGACATCTCTATTCAGGAAGAGGCAGATAGAGTGCTGCCGGTGATTGAGTCCATCCGACAGAATTTTCCGCAGACACTAATTTCTATCGATACTTTTCGCTCTGAAATTGCTGAGCTAGCAGTGAACAGCGGGGCTGACATAGTCAACGACATTTCAGGAGGAAACCTCGATAAGAAGATGTTTGAAACTGTTGCCAGGTTGAAAACTCCTTACATCCTGATGCACATGCAGGGCAATCCGCAGACAATGCAGAATGCTCCCGAATACCTAAACGTTGTAGATGAAATTGTAGCAAATTTTTCTGAAAAGCTAGGGGAATTAAATGACCTCGGTGTTCATGATATCATCCTTGACCCGGGTTTTGGCTTCGGAAAAACGGTGGACCACAACTACGAACTATTGAGAAGGCTGCAGGAGTTTGAAATCTTCAACTCCCTGATCCTGGCTGGAGTCTCAAGGAAGTCGATTGTGAATAAAGTGTTGAATACAAAGACAGAAGAAGCACTCAACGGAACAACAGCTTTACACATGGAGTGCCTAAAAAATGGCGCTTCAATTTTGAGAGTTCACGATGTGAAGCCCGCTGTTGAAGCGGTCAAAATTCATAAGTTTGTGCGACCGAGATAAAAACCAAAGATGACGCTACAGTTTATTCAGTTTACATTCATCGACTTTTTGGACATAGTCCTGGTGGCGTTCATCATTTACCTTTTTTACGATCTGATTAAAGGAACGGTCGCCATTCAGATTTTCCTCGGCATTCTTTCGATTTATCTTCTTTGGAAATTGGTGACAGCACTTCAGATGGAAATGCTCGGGGAAATTCTCGGCCAGTTTATCGGTGTCGGAGTGATTGCCTTACTGATCGTCTTTCAGCCGGAGCTGCGGCAGTTTTTGCTTTTTATTGGAAACAGAAATATTCTTCAGCAAAAGAAAAGCAGGCTTTTCAAGCGTTTCTTTAAAAGCGAGGAAGACAGCGAGAAGAAAGACTTCACACCGATAATTAAGGCTTGCGAGAAGATGGCGAGAACCAAAACCGGTGCGCTGATTGTGATTGCCAGAGAGTCTGATCCCAGCATTTTCATCAAGAGCAGTCAAAAAGTGGATGCATTGCTGACAGCTAACCTCATTGAGGCGATCTTTTTCAAAAACAACCCGCTTCACGATGGTGCAGTGTTGATTCGGGGTAATCGAATCGTTTCAGCCCGTGGTGTACTTCCAGTTTCCGAGAGCGAGGAGATAGATGCCGAGCTTGGCATGCGTCACAGAGCTGCACTTGGCATTACTGAGTCGACAGACGCCATGGCCATTATTGTTTCTGAGGAAACCGGGCGAATTGCCTACTCACTGCGCGGTAAGCTTTTCTTAAACATTACACGTGACGACTTGCTGAACGCGCTCGAAGAGCACGGTCACTAATCATCAATCTGCATTCGATGGAAGAACAGCTGGCCAACCTCGACCTGACCTTTAATGAATCGAGTCTCACGGTGCTCAACCTCTGCATTGCCTTCATTATGTTTGGTGTTGCGCTCACTTTAAAGAAGAAACACTTTGAGCTGCTCATTACTTCGCCAAAGCCGGTTTTCACCGGGATGTTGTCACAGTTCATTGTACTTCCTGCACTCACTTTTGTGCTCGTCTATTTTTTACAGCCCGCTACTCCACTTGCCCTGGGAATGATCTTAGTTGCAGCTTGTCCGGGGGGAAATGTTTCCAACTTCTTTTCGATGGTAGGTGGCGGAAATACAGCTTTGTCTGTAACGTTAACTGCAATCGCCACTGTGCTGGCAGTAGTGATGACACCACTCAACTTCGAGGTCTGGTCGCACTTTTTATACATCAAGGGTTTTGAAAAGAGCTTTTCTGTAGACCCCTTAGACATGTTCAAAACGGTGTCGCTGATCATCGGTCTGCCAATCATTGCAGGTGTCATCGTAGCACTCAAGCTGCCGAAACTCACCGAAAGAATTCACAAACCTATAAAGTGGTTGTCATTCTTGATTTTGCTCGGGTTTATCGGAGTTGCTTTTTGGAATAACAGAACCATCTTTGTGAATCATTTCGAGAAAGTAATCTTCCTGGTTTTCCTTCACAATGCGATTGCCATTGGTTCGGGATTTTACCTTGCCAAAGCGCTAAAAAACAATAAGCGCGACTCGAGAACCATCAGTCTTGAAACGGGAATTCAAAACTCTGGACTGGCACTCGTAATCATCTTTTCTTTCTTTGGTGGGAATGGAGGAATGGCTTTCATCGCAGCCTGGTGGGGCGTGTGGCACATTGTAGCCGGCTTTATCATCACCAGGATTTTCGTCTACAGCGATAGTAGGCAAACTGTGGATTTGGAGCAATAGCTCAGAAGCGAGTGCCTCCTGGCTTTTCGTTGGCAAACAATACCAGTTGCAACTTTGCTTGCGCATTCGACTCCTGTAGTTTGTCAACTATGTTTTCCAGCTCCTTAGGCATTTCGCCCAGTGACTGAAGCTCCTCGATGGATTCTTCAATTATTCTCTCCGAGCGAAGTGTTTCTTTCAGAAGCCTTCTTTCACGTTGTTCGTTGAAGGGTTCCTTCATGGCTACCCAAAGCTTTTGAAGCATCCCTACTCCGGTCCCAACGATGTTCTCCAGAGTTTGGCCCTGGTCTTTCAGCAGGATTTCGAAACCCACAAGAAAGTTGTTTCTCTCATCGGATAAGGCACTAAAAAAACTGCGAAGGTCTTCGTTCGCAGTTTTTTCAGCAGCTTTTTGGCACACGTCCCTGGTGTCGGCACAATGTGCAGCAATATTTTGAGCTTGTAGTAGTTGATCGTGGTTCAGTTTCATGTTTCAAATGTATTTAAATCTACTTTTGAATAAAACGTCTACCACATGAAAGCACAAAAAATCTCTCAACTTACTTTACTACAAAGCGT
Source organism: Halocola ammonii (assembly GCF_049334165.1). Classification (NCBI taxonomy): domain Bacteria; kingdom Pseudomonadati; phylum Bacteroidota; class Flavobacteriia; order Flavobacteriales; family Halocolacceae; genus Halocola; species Halocola ammonii. Next base: position 131,773 of record NZ_JBEGHD010000004.1, on the reverse strand, counting down.
TTTGTTTTCTGCCCACCAAAGTTGATCATGTAGATTCCCGGTGAAAGGTCAGAAATGTTCAATTGGAACTTACCACTCATTGCCGGGAAGTTAGTTTGAGAAGCAACCTGTTTTCCAGTGATGTCGACAATTGAATAATCTACAGTTGGCTGATTGAAATTAGAAAAACGGACATTCAAAAAGTCGCTGGCTGGATTTGGATAAACTCCAACTTGAAACTCTTTGCTTTCTTTTTCATTTACAGAAACCAGAGTCCCTTCGGTAGGCTTCACGAGGAAAAGTCCTGTTTGCATACCTGTCAAAGCGATAATGCCAGATTCAAAGTATGGATAATTACTCCAGGATCCTTCGTAGCCAGATTCATCAGTGTTAGGCACTACATCAAAAAAGCCAACTTCGGTTAGCTCCGCGCTAGCGAGATCTGTGAGTTCAAGAATTCTCAGTCCAGAATTGTAGTTCGATTGAAATACAAAGTCACCTTGAATATACATGTTGTGATCAGTCGCTTCAGTTACTCCAAGGTGAGCACCAACTAATACTGGATTGTCGAGGTCTTCAATATCCCAGATATAAGTCTTGGTGTTGTGACCAAATTGATTCTCATCGATCTCATCGTCAAGCAGGAAATAGCGGTGATCCTCTGTCACCCAACCCTGGTGAGAATAAGCATTTCCTTCGTACTCTTCTCTAGCCACGAGCTGACAATCTTCTTTGTCGTCTACATCTACAATTGTCAAAGTGTTTTCATTGCAAGCAAACACTATTTCTCTGTTTTGATAATCAGCATCAGGACCGTTGTAAATAATTGCCTGGGCATCGTGTGTGTAGCCATCCTCAGCAAAGCTTCCTGCCAGCTGTGGATTGGTTGGCTCCGAAATGTCAACAATGTGAAGCCCTCCCTGAAAGGTGCTCGTACCAACTGCGTAGGCATACCCAGTTTCTTCATTAATCACGAGGTTGTGAGCGTTGCCAAAAAGCTCGTAGTGAGTGGTTTCTTCGAACTCTACCGGAGCGTCTTCCACATCTCTGAGCTGCGTCAGGTCAAAAACCTGCATCCCGTGCATGTTAGCTTCGCTGACGATGAAAGCGTGATTTTGATAAACCTTAACATCACGCCAGAGGCTTGGATCAGTATGTGTTGCAAGGCTTCCTAGAAAAAGCGGATTTAGAGGGTCGGTGATGTCGACAAAGGCAGTTCCGTCTGAGAGGCCGACAACAGCATACTCATTTCCAGTTTCAGGATCTGTCCATCCCCAAATGTCGTTTGTTTCAAATTCCCCGCCCATCTCTTCGGTGGTTAGGATTGAATACAGATCGACATTACTACAGGGGTAGCCATTTGCCATGCCATTTTCGCACGGAGTCTGCGCACTTGCAGTGGCAGTCAGCAGAATTGCTGAGAAGAGTAAAATTCTATTCATTTCTTAACTAATTAAATAATTTGGATAAATGCTTGACTGGCCTTTCATAAGAGCTTACCAGTTTTCGGTTTCTTTTTCAAGCTCTTCGAAAGTCATGAATTCCCCGTTAGGGATATTGTTTTCAGACATAACAATACAGCTGGCAAACTGACTTTTGATCACTTCTGTACCGTTGGGGTGATAACCAATCACCTTAGTTTTGCTTTCTTCGTCATAGTCGATTCCGCTGAGCAATCCTTGAACTTGCTGTAGATTTTCGGAATCCTTTTGGGCCATCACCCATTCGATAATGGCTAATTTTTGATTTTCAAGAGACATAATAAATTAATGCAGGTTTGCTCCAAAGCTAAGCTTTTCTTACGACCGAAAAGAGTTGGAATGTTGCAATTATTACAAGTCTAAATAAAAAGCCCCGAACTGAGAGGGCAGTTCGGGGCTTCGTTTTTAATTACTTATCTAAAGAAATTACTCTTTCTCTGCACTCTCAGACAAGTAGTTATAATTCTTGCTGTAGTACATCATCTGCTCAGCAAAGTCTTTGGGGAATGTCATTTCCACATCAATTAGTTCACCGTTTTCATCGGTCACTTCTTTCATTTGCGGGTTGATGAATCCACCGTAAGGCGGAATATCAAGGGCCTCTACTCTCTTCAGCACTTCGCTATGGATCTCTGGATCAACTTTTACTCCGTAGTTTTCTACCAGATTTTTGGCGGCTTCGTAGTCACCTTGCGACTTGATTCGTTGAACTTCCTGAAGCAGTTCGCCAAAAAGTTCTCTCAACTTTTCGTAATCATTGATGTCGTAATAAGTCTCACCATCGCGCTTCACCTCCTCGATGATTTTCGAATCTTTACCTTTCTCAAACACCCAGTGCGAAACCCATGCGCGGTTTCTCATGTGAGCTTCTTCAATATCTGCGTTTGGCTCAAGTCTTCGCAGCTGAAGCATGAGTCCATTGAGTATGTAAGAATTGTATTCGGCTTTAGCAACATCCAGTGATTCCATCAATCCGAGATCTACCATTTTGGGATCCATCATGAAGTAAAGAGCAACTAGGTCCGCTCTTCCTTCCTCAATGGTGCTGGCGTAGTTTTGCAGTGTTTCTGCCGGTTGGCCTACTCCCTCTTCGAGCTGACCACTGGCATGACCGATAACCTCGTGAAGTGCTGTGTGGAGTTTGCTGGCGATGCTGCCGTGTTTTTCTGACAGTTCCACTTCTTCTTCATCGTGAGCAAACTCTTTGAGCATTCCTTCTCCGCTTCCCATTTCGTAGGCATAAACAATGTTTCCAAGGCTTACAGACTTCGAACCGAACTTAGCTCTGATCCAGTTGGCATTAGGTAAATTCACTCCGATTGGTGTGCTAGGGCTAGCATCTCCAGCTTCACCCGCAACGTTCACCACATTGTAAGTGATTCCTACTACTGAGTCCCTTTTGTGCGCATCCATAAACGGAGAGTTGTCCTCAAAGTACTGAGCATTTTCCATCAGGGTAGACATGCGATCGGATGCTTCAAAATCTTTGATCTGAACAATTGTTTCGTAAGAGCCCCTCATTCCGAGTGGATCATTATAAACTTCCACAAAACCGTTGATGTAATCGATGTCGCCTTCGGTGGCTTGCACCCATTGGATGTTATAATCGTCCCAGGTGCGAAGCTTTCCAGTTTCGTAGTACTCAATGAGTTTTCTGAAAGCCGCTGCCTGCTTGTCATTTTCAGCAACACCTTCTGCTTTCTTAAGCCAGTAAACAATTTCTTCAATTGCCGGGCTATAAAGTCCGCCCACCTTCCAAACGTTCTCGTAGAGCTCGCCATTTTCGTCCTTTTCCAGACGGCTATTGAGTCCGTAGCTGATCGGTGTTCTCGACTTTTCTTTTGTTTTTTCTGCGTAAAAAGCTTTTGCTTCTTCTGTAGTTACATCCGGAGCGTAGAAATTAATAGCCGAACTTTCGAGAAGTCCTTTTTCTGCTTTCTGCTCTACCTTTTTCGGATCTACAGAAGGGTCCAAAATTGCAGCTTTCGCTTCTTCAGAAAGCATCGTTTCGGTAGTAGAGAGTAGTTCCTCAAAATATTCAGCCGAAAATCCTGGTGTGAACTTCATGTTTGAATAGTGGTGATGAATACCATTTGCAAACCACACTTGCTTCAAATACTTTTCGAATGACTTCCAGTCTTCGGTTGATTTATCTCCGGCATATTTCTCGTAAATTCTCTCCAGAGCCGAGCGAATTTCGAGATTGTGGCGATAGTTCTGATCGTACATAATGTCCCGACCACTGAGTCCAGCTTGATTTAGATAATAGACCAATTTCTTTTGGTCTGAAGAGAGTTTGTCCCATCCGGGAACGCGGTAGCGGAGTATTTTTACATCTGCAAATTCCTCCGTCTTCCATTCAAATTCGCTGTCCGAGACAGCTTCTTTTTTAGCAGGTTCTTTAGTGCTCTTTTTAGAGCTGTCACCTCCCTGATTGCATGCCGCAAGACCAAAGCCCACGAACGCTGCAAGAGAAAGTACTTTTAAATTCATGATTTGAAGATTAGATTAAAATTCGTCCGCCAAGGTAGAAATTTATTGCCGTTTAGCTATTGGTTCAAATTCAGGTCTGTTACTTTGCCAGATTCACTAAATTGCTTTCATAAACCGGATTTCATGACAACCAGATACTTTCTACTCTTCGCTTTGCTCCTGGCAATGGGATGTGGCAACACCGAAAAAACTAAAAGCTCACTCGATTATGCCGATCCGTTTGTAGGCACTGGAGGACACGGACACACCTTCCCCGGAGCTACTGTCCCATTTGGAATGGTTCAGCTGAGTCCGGATACAAGACTGGAAGGTTGGGATGGCTGCAGCGGCTACCACTACAGCGATTCTGTAATCTATGGCTTTAGTCACACACACCTACAGGGAACTGGAGTTTCGGATTACGGTGATGTACTCCTGATGCCGGGAACCGGAAAAATCCACCTAAACAACGGCAGCAAAAAAGGAAGCGCGAATGGCTACTCTTCTACTTTTAATAAGGACTCTGAAAAAGCTTCTCCTGGGTTTTATTCCGTTCATCTTGACAAATCGAACGTGGATGTACAACTAACGTCCACAACTCGAACCGGAATTCACCACTACCAACAAAAAGATGGAAATCCACTGAACCTTGTAGTTGATTTGAAGCACCGGGATCAAGTAAAAGATGCTTCGCTGAAGATTGTCAACAGAAAAGAAGTTGAGGGTTATCGGGTTTCATCAGCCTGGGCTACCGACCAGAGAGTGTACTTTGTGATGCAGTTTTCGGAGCCTATCACCGACCACATTGAAAGCACCGGACACGAAGGAACTTTTGAGACAGACTCAGTCGTTAGCTTCCCCGGTCAGGTTTGCGGTTTGAATTTCAAAACTCCAGAACTGACAGTTAGAGTGGGGATTTCCGGCACCAGCATTGATGGCGCCAGAAGAAACCTTCAGGAAGAAGCGACTCACTGGGATTTTGACAAGTATCGGAAAGACGCTGAAAAACTGTGGCTTGCGGAACTCAATAAAATTGAGATTCAAACGGACAGTGAAGAGAAAAAGAAGAATTTCTATACGGCACTCTATCACTCTTTTGTTGCGCCCAATGTTTTCTCTGATGTGGATGGGCGCTACAGAGGGACAGATGGTAAAATCTATCAGGACGAGGAGCACACACAGTACACAGTTTTTAGCCTTTGGGACACTTTTCGAGCTACTCACCCGCTTTTCACGATGGTCCAGCGAGAACGCACAGAAGACTTCATCCATTCGTTTTTGAATATGTACGAGCAAGGCGGACAACTTCCCGTGTGGGAGCTTGCTGGGAACTACACCGGATGCATGATTGGCTATCACTCAGTACCAGTTATTTTGGACGCCTATCGAAAAGGCATAACAAATTTTGATCACGAGCTGGTTTTGGAAGCAATGGTTCAGGCTGCAGACTCAGCTCATCTCGGAAAAAAGGAATTTGCCGAGTTCGGCTTTATCCCAGCAGACAAAGAGCACGAATCAGTTTCCAAGACTCTTGAATACGCCTTTGACGACTGGTGCATTGCTCAGTTTGCCAAAGAAATCGGCAACGTCTCCGTTTACAATCGATTCATAAAACGAGCTCAGGGTTACCAAAACCTGTTTGATCCGGAAACAGGTTTTATGCGCCCTCGCGAGAATGGCAGCTTTATCGAACCTTTCGATCCCGCAGAGGTCAACTTTCATTTTACAGAGGCCAATAGCTACCAGTATTCGTGGTTTGTGCCGCAGGATCTCAGTGGGCTCATGAAACTGCACGGTGGAAAAGAAAAGTTCAATGAGCGATTGGATCAGGTTTTTGCTGCCAATTCTGAGCTGAAGGGACGGCAACAACCAGATATCACAGGTCTTATCGGGCAATACGCTCATGGGAACGAACCCAGTCACCACATGGCCTATCTCTACAACTACTCTGGTGAGCCGTGGAAAACGCAGGATTTGTGTGATAGAATTTTGAACGAACTCTACTCACCCACTCCAGATGGACTTTCTGGAAATGAAGACTGTGGTCAAATGTCTTCTTGGTACGTGCTCAGTTCAATCGGATTTTATCCTGTGAATCCTGCTGAGGATTGCTACACCTTCGGATCTCCTCAATTTGACAAAGTCACGATCAACCTGGAAAACGGAAAGACCTTCAGTATTGAAACATTCAACAAGAAGGAAAATGGCAGTTATATCAATTCGATAACGCTGAATGGCGAGGATCACAGGAAAAATTACATTTCAGATAAGATAATTCAGCAAGGTGGAGACATGAGCATCCGCATGACTCCAATGGATCACCCCGACTTTGGAGTTGAAATGACCGACCGGCCGCAGACAAAAATCGATGACCAGCTCATCTCCGCTGTTCCCTTTGTGAAAACAAGCGGTTCAATTTTTACAGAAGAAAAAACCATAGCGTTTGGCTGTGCCGAGCCAGATGCCAAAATCTATGCGAAAGACGTTTCAACTAAGGACGGCTTCGAGGAAGTGACAGATGAAAATCTGACTTTTTCTGAAACCACAATCCTTGAATTATTCAGCGAAACGGATGGGCAAAACCAGTCTAACAAGATCCGGGCAGAATTCAGAAAAGTGAACCCAAACATGACCATCAAACTGAGAACCCAGCCAGATCCTCAGTACAGTGCCGAGGGAGCCATTTCTCTGATTGATGGCAAACTGGGAGACGAAGAGTTCCGCACCGGCAAGTGGCTTGGCTTTCAGGGAGAAGACTTCGAAGCACTGATCGACCTGAAAGAAACTGAAAAAATCCAAACCATCCAGATTCGCTTTCTGCAGGACATTCGCCCGTGGATTTGGCTTCCGGTAAACGTGACTGTTTCATTGAGTAACAATGGAAAAGACTGGGAAAAGGTAGCTACACTAGGGCATGGAGTTTCTCCAAAAAATGAAGACATTGAGATTTACACTTTCAACCTGGATCTCGATCGGAAAGCCAGATTCGTTAAATTAGAAGCTCAGAGTTTCGGTAAAATCCCTGAATGGCATCCTGGCAGAGAGAATCAATCGTGGCTCTTTGTTGATGAAATAATTGTCGAATGAATAGACTAGCTCAAATAGCCGCGCTATTAGCAATCGCCTTTTTTGCTTTTCATTGCAGCTCAACGAAATCAGCTGGGGAGAAAAGCACACCACGGCTATCGGGCACCTATAAAATTTCGAAACTGATTATCCCTAAAGAAAACATCACTTTAAACACTCGAGATGCCGAATCGACTTTCCACAATATTGTTGAACAACTAAAAGAATCCGACCCAGATTTTGAGTTGGACAGTGCCAAAGTGAGGCAACAAGTCGAACTCGACCTGATTTCGATCGGAGCTTTTAGAATGCATTTTCATAAAGACGGCACTTACAATCAGTCTGAGTTTTTTTACAATAATACAACTGCTCCTCCATTCAGCGGATTCTTCATTGTCGATAAAAAGAACCTGGTCTTGATGAATTCTCAAAGTGATGTTTACGACACTTATGAGGTTGTGAATCGATCCGAAGGCCAATTGACGCTTCAGAAATATTCAGAAAACAATTCCTCTGTGTTGTTTATTATGGTAATGGAAAGGGCAGGAAAATGAACACGTATAGATTGCGTTCGGAAAAGCAAATTGTTGGCTACGAGAGGATTGAAGGTAAAAGCAAATTTTACTCAAAAGACTATTTCTGGTGGAACGGAAGCCCCATTCAGCACGACCTTCGCGATCAGTTTTCAGGATTTAAAGACAAAAACAATCGACCGATTTTCGAAAACGACATCGTAAAAGTCAGGTTTCAAAACCCTTTCAAGAAAGATCGTCAGTTCAGGATTCGATCTTTGAATCAAACACTCGAACTCATAGAACTAGACTCAGAAAAGAAGGAACCTCTGGAATTATTGGGAAAAGCAAAATCCGTAGCTTTTGTGAGCTTCACGTTCATCAACACGGAATACATTTTCAACACTTCGCAAAGCTGAGTTCACCTCAAGGGATACAAACCCATTTTCGACCGTTTATCAAAAATTGGGAAGGGCGTAGGACACTTCTTGTCTATTTTTGAGATGAAGCCAAATAAAAATCACATCACCATGAAAAAATCTCTCGCGCTGTTGTTCATGACAGCAATCACAATTACTTGCTCTGTGCCGGCTCATGCTCAGCTGTTCGGCAAGAAAAAGAAGAAGACTGAGACCACAGAAAAGAAAAAAGACGAGAAATCCTTCGAAGGAATTACCGAAAAGTGCGAAAAGTACGATGGCCTTTTCACCGTCTATCAGGACACTGCCAAGGGAAACACCTATCTCGAAGTTCCAGCCGATTTTATAGGAGACGAATTCATCTATTTCAGTCATGTTTCTGATGGAGTTTTAGATGCAGGTTTCTTTCGTGGAGCTTACCGTGGTTCCAAGATTGTAAAGTTTGAGAAACACTACGACCGCATTGAAATCATTCAGGAAAACACTTCCTACTACTACGATGAAAACAATGCTTTGTACAAAGCCAAAGATGCCAACATCAACACTCCGATTGTGCTTTCGCAGGAAATCGTGGCGACTTCGGAAGACAAAAGTAAATACCTGATTAGCGGAGACGCAGTGTTCATGGCCGAAGATCTTCAAATGGTAAAACCTCCGCAGAGAAAAGGAGCACCACCGAGCATGCTTGGCAAGCTCAGCAAGGACAAAACGAAGATTCAAAAAATCAGCAACTATCCTGAGAACACCGATGTTAGAGTGGCTTATGTTTATGAAAATGGAAATCCTCAACGCAGAGGTTCTTCAGCTGTCACCGATGCGCGTTACATCACCGTCACCTATCAGCACAGCTTGATCCGCGTTCCTGAAAATAACTTTCAGCCGAGAAAAGACGATGGTCGTATTGGTTATTTCATGACTCAGGTAAACGACATGACATCGTTTAGCGCCACTCCATATCGCGACATGATTCACCGCTGGCACCTCGAAAAGAAAGATCCTTCGCAGGAAATTTCCGAGCCCGTTGAACCTATCGTTTGGTGGATAGAAAATACGACTCCTGAAGAATTTCGTCCAATCATCAAAGAAGGTGTAGAACGATGGAATGAAGCATTCGAAAAAGCAGGATTTAAAAATGCTGTGGTCGTAAAGGTTCAGCCAGATACGGCAACCTGGGATGCTGGCGACATTCGCTACAACGTCCTCCGCTGGACATCTTCGCCCCAGCCTCCTTTTGGCGGCTACGGCCCCAGCTTCGTCAATCCAAGAACAGGACAGATCCTTGGAGCCGACATCATGCTCGAGTTCGCAAGCATCACCAACAGGCTGAGAAGAGAAAAGGTGTTTAGCCTCGCGGGCCTACCCATGGCAGAGGATTTTCACAACCACGAGGGAGATTTTGACCCACACTTTTGCTCTGCAGGTTCGTTGATTAAGCACAACACTGTTTTCGGAACTACGGCCATGGAAGCAATGAACATGAGCGAAGCCACTCAGAAAGATTTTGTGAAAGAGACTCTTTACAGACTTGTGCTTCACGAAGTAGGACACACGCTGGGACTCACTCACAACATGCGAGCGAGTACTTTACAGTCTGTTGAAGACATCAAAAACAAAGAAATCATTGAAGCAGAAGGATTGTGTAACTCAGTGATGGAATACCCTGCAATTAACTTTCCCGCATCGGAAGAAGAGCGCACACTTTTCTACGACACTAAACCGGGACCTTACGATTTGTGGGTAATCGAATACGGCTACTCTCCTGCCCTTGCTGATGCCGAAGCTGAGGACGCCCGACTGGAAGATATTCTCAGCAGATCTCATCAACACGAATTAGCCTACGGCAACGATGCTGACGACATGCGTTCACCTGGACGTGGAATTGATCCCGACATAAACATTTATGATTTGTCAGATGATCCGCTGGCATATGCTGTGGGGCGCCTGGAGCTTGTTAACTCTGTGATGCCAACGATTAAGGATCGATACATCAACGAAGATGAAACGTATCACGAACTGAGATCGGCTTACCTTTCGCTCACTGGAGAATACGCCATTCAATTGGGAGTAATTACACGTCAAATTGGTGGTGTCCACCTCGACAGGAGCCTTCCGGGACAGGAATCAGGGAATCGTCCATTCGAGCCTGTAGCAGCTGAAAAACAAAAAGCGGCAATGGACGCTCTTGCAAAATATGCTTTTGCTCCCGATGCTTTTGAAGTTCCGGGCGATCTACTGAACTATCTACAGGCTCAGCGAAGAGGCTTTAACCATTTCGGTGACAACATCGCTCCTGAGATTCACGATCGCGTACTCGGGATTCAGGAAAGATGCCTGGACCACCTTCTACACAGAAATGTATTGAAGAGAATCACCGATAGTCAGCTCTACGGTGGCGATTACGACCTTGGTGAAATGATGACCGACCTGACCGATGCTATTTTCGAAGCTGATAAAAGATCTAGTGTTAACACAATGCGTCAAAACCTTCAGGTGGAATATGTAGAGCGTCTGATCGGAATGCTTGACGATAAGAAAAAGTACGACAACGTTTCACAGGGAATGGCTCTTCACGAATTGAACAGAATCAAAAAGGAGATAAATAACTCTAAGCCCGATGTTCTTACAGCAGCTCACCGCGATCACATTTTAACATTGATCGACAAAGCACTAAAAGCTTAGAAACTCAAAACTCAATTCCGATTTACAAAACCCCGGGGCACACCAAGCCTTCGGGGTTTTCTGTTTTTACTGAGACAATGGTTAAAGATTAATTTAGTAACATAGAATTTAAATTGGATAGAGGTCGAAAAATCTACTTCCCATTATCTTTGCAGCGCTAAGGATTAGCGGCACTTCATTAACTCTTTGGTAGCGAATAGTTAATGATGTTTTTACAAAACCAAGCAGATATAAAAACTGGAAGAAATCGAAGGAACAATTTTGACACTGAGAACGAAGAGCAAGATCTTTTTTCAGTTTGAGCCTGTAACTTCAATTTCCAGATTAGACCATTCTTTTATATGAGTAAAAAGAGATCAGTTCTATCGGTTTTTCTTTCAGAACTCTTTGCCGCAGGAGTTTTCTCAATGATGTTTTTCATTTTCGCCAGTCGCTTTGCGTCACCAAATTTTGAGATGACTCATCTCGATTTTGCATACATTATTGGTGCCGGTTACCTGGTGGCTGTCTTTGTTTCTTCCTATCATTTCTCAGCTCACATTTTGCCCATCTACTCGATTGTTGAGGCCGTGATAAAGAGTAACCCGAAAATTGTATTGGTTAGAGTTCCCGCTCAAATCATTGGTACGATCATCGCTTTATTGGTTTTCAACGGCTTGCAAAGCGCAATTCTGGTTCAGGGAACTATGGAAGGCCTCATAGGCTTCAAGCAATATCAACTCAACGATCCGTACTTACTCATTTTTATTCAGGGTGGCCTCATACTGACAATGAGTTATCTGTATCATATTGTCAAGAACATTTTCGGGTTGAGGAAATTTACCGGAGGTCTCCTTTTAGGACTGTTGCTCACCACGATTTTTGCTGTAACTGGTCAAATTGAAGGGATTTTTATAGCCAACCCATTTGGCTATCTCTTCTACACAATCTTCAACACCGACTACCTTTCCAATCCATTGCAGGCTGAGGACTGGAAAAACCTGATAGTTGTGGTGCTTCTTTTTGCTCTTGTACCTTTGCTGGTAAAACTGCGCAGCCTTGAGATGCTGAGGAGCAAAAACGAAATCAACGAATACGATATTTAAGTAGCTGAATTTGAATGAAAAACGACAGCAATAACCTGGCATCAAGTATTATTGGAGAGAAGCGATATCGCATTCTCTCTTTGTTTTTCTTCAGAGAGCGCACCTTTTTGCGCCTCATTATTTTCATGGCATTCTTGTCAGTGATCTTTTATCCCTACCCAAGAATTGCCATGTGGTTGGGTTTTTCTTTTGCTGCTTATTCGGCTATCGCCAACGATTCCATTCAGACCATCGGAACGTTTATCGCATCTAATGAAGACCGCAAGTGGTGGCATCTTTGGCTGTTTATCGGGATTATTTTTGTGGGTACAGTTTACTACAGCTGGCACACCTATGGCGGTGACGTTTCTTATCAAAGACTGTCGTCAAAGGGATTCTCAGAGTCCCCGACTGATTTTCATTTCTTGCAGGTAATCGCTCCGTTAATCCTCCTGGTTCTCACCCGAATGAGGATGCCGGTTTCCACTACGTTTATGCTCCTGAGTGTTTTCAGTACTACCTCTAGCGGTATTCTGAATGTCACTATGAAGAGTTTGATGGGGTACGGAATTTCGTTTGTAGTGGCAATCCTTGTTTGGTTCCTTCTGGCAAAATTTATTGAGCGACTGGTAAAAGGTCAGCCTCACCCCTACTGGCGAGCAGCGCAATGGGCCGTCAGTGGTGCCTTGTGGTCAATGTGGATTCAACACGATGCTGCCAACATTGCAATCTACCTAAATAGAAGTTTGGGCGTGTGGGAATTCATAGCTTTCACCAGCTTCATTTTCTTTGGGCTCGGATTGCTCTTTTACCTGCGTGGAGACAAAATTCAGAAAATCGTTAAAGAAAAATCTAACGTGCAGGACGTGCGTTCGGCTTCTGTGATTGATCTCACCTACGCTTTGATTCTTTTTGTGTTCAAAGAATGGAGTACTATTCCGATGAGTACAACCTGGGTGTTCCTCGGCTTGCTCGGAGGTCGTGAGTTGGCTATTCAGCTGTCGAAGCACAGCAAGACGAACAGACCGATGTCTAAGACCGTTCAACTAATTTTCCGCGATATCGGATTTGCAACCATCGGCCTCGTTATATCCGTGGCGCTGGCAGCCGCAATCAACCCTGGGTTAAGGGATAGCATTCTGGATGTTTTTAGGTAGGCCTAGTTATCTCTTTGCAGCTCATCTTTTCTGAATTTCACCATTCTTCTGATCAGTTCTTTAGGGAGTGGTTGGTTTAGAGGAAACTGTACCGAACCCTTTCCTTTTTTAAAACCTTTGAGTTCCTCCGCGAATGCTTCCATCGTTGTAGGAAAAGGATAAAATCCGATGAACCGAGCATACCCGGCCATCATAATTTGCTGATCCCTCTTACCTTCTGACACAAGTGTAAAACATGGGATTTTGTAGTTCAAAACTTCTTTAGCATCCGGTGCAGCCTCTTTGATTATCGCTCTCAACTCGTTCAACTTTTCGCGTGCATCTTCAGGTTGGTGAGCAATGTAATCATCAATAGTTTCGAAACTAGGCATTGGTCCTTTCTTAGCCATTTCTGTGGATTTTCTTTGAAAGCAAGGTAAGTAAGCATTTTCAAAAAAGCCTTGAAAAGAAAAAGCCCTTTTCGGTTTGTTCCAAAAAGGGCTTAAATTATTCGAACTGTGTTTTCATTAATCTTTCAACTCTTCGTTGCGCTGATTTCTTTGCATCGGGTTTTCATTTCTTTTCTCCATTTTGTCTTTAAAGAGGTCGAAACGAGTTGGAGTTGGCTGCTTCGGCCAATAGTTGTTGCTCATCTCCGTGTCTGCTGTTTCTAAATGAGGATCGAGTACAATCCGAGTAGCAGGCTGATCTGTAACAAACACTTTGGTGACTTTCGGCTCACTCATTCTCCAAATCTCTGCAGGAATACGAACTATTTCGGAAGTACCGTCCTTATATTCGAATTTCAAAATGAGCGGCATCACAAGACCTCCATGATTTTCAAAAGTGATTTCGTAGAAATTGTCACCGCTCTCAAGCACTTCTTTTTCTTCATCCGTAAGATTGTCGAGATATTCCTGGTACTCCTTTTTATCGAGTTGAGTAACCTGGTAAGGGTCGTGTTTCACATAGAAGTCTCTCAGTGACTCATCTTTCTCAACTCTGGTTTCAGGGACATCTTCTTCATTCTTGATATCTGTTACATCCTCAGGTTCGTTTTCTGCTTTCTCTCTTGCAATGGGCTTTTCCACTTCTGGGTTGCCGGTGCTGATTTGATACCACTCCACGCTTTCCATACCGATATCTACATGGTCTGTAGTGTAGAACCAACCTCTCCAAAACCAGTCGAGATCCACAGCAGATGCGTCTTCCATAGTACGGAAGAAGTCTGCAGGAGTCGGGTGTTTAAAAGCCCAGCGCTCTGCATAAGTTTTGAATGCAAAGTCGAACAGCTCGCGCCCCATCACCGTTTCTCTGAGAATATTGAGAGCGGTGGCTGGCTTGCCGTATGCGTTGTTACCAAATTGATAAATGCTTTCAGAGTTGGTCATAATTGGTGAAATCTGACTTGGGTCGCCTTTCATGTAATCCACAATATTTCTTGCAGGTCCTCTTCTCGATGGGTAATTCGCGTCCCACTCCTGTTCTGCCAAATACTGGCAAAATGTATTCAAGCCTTCGTCCATCCACGTCCACTGTCGCTCATCAGAATTGACAATCATCGGGAAGAAATTATGGCCGACTTCGTGGATAATCACGCTGATCATTCCGTATTTCAGCCGTTCCGTGTAGGTGCCGTCCTCTTCAGGGCGTCCATAGTTGAAGCAAATCATGGGATACTCCATGCCTATTCGAGCGGCATTTACAGAAATTGCAACCGGATAAGGATAATCGATGGTGTGTTTCGAATAGGTCTCGAGTGTCTGCACAACAGCCTTAGTTGAGAAACGCTCCCAAAGTGGGTTCCCTTCTTTCGGATAGTAGCTCATAGCAAGGATTTCATTTCCTCCGATTTCTACTCCCTGAGCATCCCAAAGGAATTTGCGGGACGAAGCAAAACCAAAATCTCTCACATTTTCAGCATAAAACTCCCAGGTCTTTTTGCCAGATGCCTTTGTTTTCTCGTTTTCACGAGCTTCGTCTTCGGTGATGATCATCACTGGCTCATCGGAATCGCGAGCCTCGTCCATTCTGGACCTTTGTTTTGAGGTGAGCACAGAGCGCTCATTTTGAAGTGTGCCTGTAGCGGCAATCACATGGTCTTCGGGAGCAGTGATCGATACTTCGAAATCACCAAAAGGAAGTGCGAACTCCCCTCTTCCCAGGAATTGTTTGTTGATCCAACCTTCGTGGTCACTGTAAACAGCCATTCGAGGATAAAACTGAGCAATGGTGTACAGGTAGTTGTCTTCATCTTCGAAATACTCGTACCCACTACGTCCACCAATTTTCATTCGGTCGTTGATGTTGTACCACCACTTGATTTTGATGACCGTACTCTGACCTGCTCTCAGTTTTTGCGGAAGATCGATGCGCATCATCGTCTTGTTCACCGTATGTTCCAAATCGTTTCCGCTTCCATCTTTCACGTAATCGAGCTTAAAACCTCCATCAAACCAGGGCTCCAGTCTGTCCAGGTCTCCTTTGTCTACATTATCGGGGTCGATGCTCGACTGGCGAATTTTATAAGAGTCTGAATCTTTTGCTCTCATGTTTTGATCGAGCTGAACCCAAAGGTAAGTCAGATCGTGGGGAGAGTTGTTGTAGTAGGTGATGGTTTCTTCACCGTAAATTCTTTGCAACTCGTCATCGAGCTCAATGTCCATTTTGTAGTCGGCTTTTTGCTGCCAGTATTTTTCACCTGGAGCTCCGGAAGCCGTTCTGTAAACGTTTGGTGAGCGCAGTTCAGGCCCGAGCTGTCTGAATTTGTTTTGATTTGTGTTTTTCTGGGCAAATAGCAGAGCTGGAAATACCAGCAGACATATCAGGTTAGTTATTTTCAACTTCATCATTTAGGTTTTTTCGACAGAGACAAATGTATCAAAATGCCTCGAAGCTCTGATTGTTCGTTTCACAAGCGGAGATCTGAAAGTATGAGCGGGTAAAAAAGAAAAAGCCCGGACAGCGATCTGTCTGGGCTTTTTCCGATTAACACTAAAACTACAGATGTTCACTAATTTGAACTACTTACCTCGTCACGATTTCTTTGTCAGAAATCGATTCTGATCCGTAGACCATCCGGAAGAGGTAAATCCCGGAAGTAAAGCTTGTTTTATTAACCTTTGTGGTGTACTCCTGGCCTTCTTCCAAATAACCATCGAAGATTGTTTTCAGGTGATTACCACTGAGGTCGTACATACTGATATTCACTTTTCCACTCTCTGGCACGTAGTAGCGCAGGTTAAACTCTTCACCCTCACTACCAGTGACGCTGAAGTTTGGCTCTTCGGCAATGAAAGGCATGTTGATGGTTCCTGGTTCGAATGTGCTAGTCACTGTAATTGTTTGAACATGCACCGTTTGATTTCCGGCACAGTCAGTGATTGTCCAGGTTCTAACAATCTCATGGTCTGGACAACAGTTGTTTTCCACAATGATGTCTCCCATTCCTTCGATCTGAGTTCCATTAACTTCTCCATCGTACATAAACCAACCTGACATTCCATATTCGGCATTTCTGTTGTTGGCAGCCCAACCGAGCTGGAAACCGTACATAAAGTCCAGCGGTGCGTGAGAAAGTGAAAGTGTACTTCCACTAAAGTCGCCAGCACCCACTAGTTGACTTTGATCGGGATCTACTGTGTAGAAAGACCAGTCAAGGTAACTATCGCCCGCTACATCTGCATCGTCTTTGTAAGAACGACCGAGAGCTGACCACTCTTCCCAGTTCATCTGGTTTTCAAGGTGAATGTCGATAATCCAGCTTTTATTACCGTTAGCAACATCGTAGACCTGACCGGTGATATGGGCTGTTCCGGTTTGCGGATCACGCTCGAGCAAACCACCTTCTTCAGCAAACACAAAGTATTCGCTCATTCCTTCAACGCCAGGCAGAAGCAGTGCAACTTCGTTAGAAAGCGTTACCGCATTTCCAAGTTCACAGTTATCACTTTCTGTATCTCCACTAATAGTTTCTTCAAGCTGGATATCAACGTTTTCATTTCCGCATCCTTCATCGACTATTAATTCTGGTACCTCGGGTACATTGTGACAATCTGCGATTGTATCTTCAGGTAAATTTGTGATTACAGGAGCAGTGTTGTCCACTACAGAAATTTCCTGGGCAACACTAGCCTGATTTCCACAGTTGTCGGTAGCCGTCCATATTCTGAAAAGTTCATACTCTGAAGAGCATTCGGTTTCAGTCACCAGTTCTTCCAGCGTAATCGTCACATTTCCGCAATCGTCCCATACAGGTATGGAATCAAAAGCCGGAACTTCTGAGCACTCCACCGTTAGCGGTTGAGGCTGGTATTCAAACTGAGGGCTGGCATTGTCTTCCAAGGTGATTACCTGAGTGTGCATTGTTGAATTGTCGCAATCATCTGACGCTGTCCAGGTTCTGATTAATGTTTTGCCGCAATCTTCAATCACGGTCTCTTCTGAGAAAATAATTTCAACTACAGAGCAATTGTCTACTGCCGTCACCTCGGCAGGACCTGGCACTTCACCACAATTTACGGTAGTGTCTTGCGGAAGCTCTGAAGTAAACTCAGGTGCCTGAGTGTCGTGAACAAAAATGCTTTGAACTGCCATACTCATATTTCCGCATTCATCAAAGGCGCGGAAAATTCGCTGAACTTCGTACGGACATTCCCCGGGAATAACTTCCTGAATCACGGTAATTTCAACCTGATCAGTACAGTTGTCAGTAGCATCAGGATACTCAATTGCAGGAAGACTTCCACATTCGGCAATGGTGTTTGACGGTACGTTTGTCATCACCGGAGCCGTAGTGTCAGTTCTGTTTACTACCTGAGTGAATGTACTTGTGTTTCCACAATCATCCGTGGCAGTCCAGATTCTGGTTATGATCTCACCTCCACATTCTACTGATTCAGAGAATGTCATGTAATTGACTGTTGGGTTTTCAGTGCAGTTGTCTGTAACAGTTGGCTCGCCTAATTCTGGCATTACTTCGTCACAGTCAACGTTTACCTCGGGTTCCAAACCAGAGAAGACCGGAGCCGACTCGTCACTTACGTGAACGAGTGTGGTAATCGAAATTCCGTTTCCGCAATCGTCTTCTGCGTAATATGTTCTGCTGATCACGTATTCGCAACCTTCACCAAAGGTTTCCTCTGTGAGAGTTACCTCCAAATCTTGTGAGCAGGCATCAACTGCAGTCACCTCTGCAGGTTCTGGAATGTTGTTGCAGTCCACATAAGCATTCGCGGGGATACCCTGTAAAAATGGTGCTGAATTGTCGACTACCGTGATGATCTGATCTTCAGTAGCGGTGTTTCCACAATCGTCCATGGCAGTAAACGTCCTTAGAATTTGGTACTCACATCCCGATCCAAGTACTTCATCCTCGTGAGTTACCTGAATGTTTCCGGCACAGTCATCAACCACCTCTGGGTAAGTCGGTGCGAGGTCGCTACTACACTCTACAGTAATGTCTTCTGGAGACTCTGCAAAAACAGGTGCTTCAGTGTCGTTTACAGTTACCGACTGACTGCGAACAGTTGAGTTTCCGCAAGCATCTGATGCAATCCATGTGCGGATGATGGTGTATTGACAACCGCTTCCAATAATGCTTTGAGTGGCGGTCACAACTACATTCTCATCGCAATTATCGACAGCATCCGGATCTGGCATTTCTGGTAAGCTGTTACAGTCTACTTCGATGTCATCCGGGAAGTCCACAAAAGTAGGAGCTTCAGTATCGGTAATAAATACATTTTGAATTACTGAAGTAGCATTTCCACAAGCGTCAGTAGCCGTCCAGATTCGTTGAATATTCGGGCATCCTCCAGTAGGCGATTCTGTGTCGAATTCGATGGTCACTTCTCCCCCACAGTTGTCTGTGGCATTGAGAGTTGAAACTTCTGGAATTGATCCACAAGCTACTTCCACATCTTCAGGGACAAACTCAAAAACCGGAGCTACATCGTCAATCACTTCGATCGTCTGCGATTCCACTGAACTGTTACCGCAGTCGTCAGTGGCTGTCCATGTTCTTTCAATGGTGTAAGTGCTACCGCACAGCTGGGTCATTTCCTCAAAGAAAACCACCTCCACTACACCTGAACAATTATCAGTAGCTGTCAAATCAACAGCTGCTGGCACTTCTTCTTCACAAGAAAGTTCGAGGTCGCTTACTGAAGCTGAGAAAGTCGGTCCTTGATTGTCGATAAAATTGATCACCTGAGTAGCCTCTGAAGAGTTACCACAGGCATCAGTTGCAATCCAGGTGCGAATCATTTGCTGATTGCATCCTTCACCAGTGATTTCTTCAGAGAATTCAATTTCAATATCCGAGCAGTTGTCTACAACTTCAGGCGACTCCAAAAGTGGTGAAACACCACAAGGTACAGACTTGGTTATTGGTACGTACACAAATTCAGGTGCAGATTCATCAACTACATTAATCGTCTGTTCGAAAACCGCTGTGTTTCCACATACGTCTATTGCTGTCCATGTTCTCACAAAGGAGTAACTGCAAACTCCATCAATCACAGAATCGCTGTAGCTGACATCAAGTTGTTCCGCACAATCGTCTGAAACGTTGATATTTGCTTCTGTCGGGATAGAGTTGCACTCCACAGAAATCTCTGAAGGTGCATCAAAAACAGGCTCTTCGTTATCAGTTTGTGTAATCGTTTGCGTTGCCACGGCAGTGTTACCACAACCATCTGTGGCTATCCACGTTCTGGTAGTAATCACTGCACAATCCGCAGCTGTAGATTCTTCTTCATAAACCACTTCAAGTGAAGTCGGGCAATTATCTGTAGCTGTGGGCTCTAAAAACTCTACTGGATCACCACAAGCCGCAGTGATATCTTCTGGAACATCGGTAAAAACCGGTGCTTCATTATCAATCTGAACTATTGTTTGAGTAGCGAAAGAGCTGTTTCCACAAGCATCAGTAGCTGTCCAGGTGCGAACAATTTCGTTGCAATTTTCTGTTTCGGGATAGCTAACCGTAAGCGAAATTTCCACTTCACTGCAGTTGTCAATTACGATTGGATCATTGATCTGGGGAACTGCACCACAGAGGGTCTCGACATCAGCAGGAACTGAAATGAACTGTGGAGGAGCCTGATCGATTACCTCAATAATTTGGGTAACGACAGTCGTATTTCCGCAATTATCCGTTGCGGTGTAAACTCTTGAGATTAATTGTGCGCATCCATCTTCCTCCACTTCATCTTCAAAAGTAACAGACGCAATTTCGCTGCAGTCGTCACTGAATGACAGCTCTGGAGCTTCCTCCAGACTACCGCACTCTACAGTCAATTCTTCCACTCCAGCCTCGGCTACAGGGCCTGTGGTATCAACCACAATTATCTGACGCGAAACTGAGCTGGTGTTTGAACAATTGTCAATAGCGGTCCATGTTTGAGTGATGACTTGCTGGCAATTAGAAGTCTGAATCTCCTCAGAAAACTCGACAGGCAAGTCTTCCAAACAGTTGTCTGTTACAGTTGGCTCAAAAGATGGGATTTCCTCGCCACACAGAATGGTCAGGTTTTCAGGTTCATTCTGAAAAACAGGAGCTTCCTCATCAATTTGCTGGATGTACTGCACATGAGTGGTTACGTTTCCACAAGCATCCGTGGCAGTGAATGTCCTTTGAATGGTGTTCAGACAAGCGCCAGACACTAGCTCATCGGCAACTTCAACAACCACTTCTGCAGAGGAACAGTTATCCTCTATCTCGTAAATCGGCTCTGGGATCTCTCCACACGGAACTGAAATGTCATCTGGAGCGGAAACAAACACAGGGGCCTCGTCATCTGAAATAGTCAGTTGAAAAATTTCGTCAAGCGTGTTCCCGCATTCGTCAGTGGCATAAACCTGGACGTTCACGAGCTGAACACACTCTCCCTCGAGATCGCAATCGAGGTAACCATTACTTTGGGTACCATCCACAAAGTTTTCGTTTATTGAAGTGATTGCCGTGTTAAGTTGAGTAATTGAGTATTCAGATTCACATCCTCCAAGAACGTTGTTCGCCTCCTGAAGCAATTCTGAAACCGAAACACCAGCAAGATCTCCACTGGCAACTTCAAGGTCGAGAATTGTGATTGGAGCATCCCCAAAATCTTCAATAGCCTGATCAAAACCAGCGCTAATTGAAAGAGCAAGCACCTGGCCGGCAAACACATTGTTGTAGCTACCACCAGGGTTGGTCATGTTGCCCTCTGGTAGTGGAGACGGAGAAGACCCACTCGGCAAGAAATCTCGAATTGCCTGAGCCGAAGTAAAGGTGATCGTGTTTTCACACCCAATTGTAATCCCGTTGGGGAAAGCCGCGTCAAAGTTATTTTCAAGATAAACACCGGGGTTATTTCCATTTGGGTTCGCTCCCCATCCGCCCATAGTTTGGGTTCTAAACATTCCAGGATCGCAAAAGTCTCCGCTGGTTGATTCACTTTCCAGAACCTGCACTTCCACGGTCGGGTTTTCGTCACAATTATCTACTACGGCAGCAGCAATAGCTTCCGAATTTATAGAACATCCTGAGGCATTGAGCAAACTCATATCGACAACTGGAGCCTCTGTGTCTTCTACAGTGATGTGCTGTTCGCAAACAACCTCTTCAGAGCTGACAACGTGTGTAGCTGTCCAAACTCGAATGATGGTATAGCCACAATCTGTTTCAACGATTTGATCCTCGTAAGTCAAAGTGTAGCTCTCGGGACAGTTGAGCTCCGGTTCACCGGTGAAGTCAGGAGCGGTGTCCTGGTCGCACTCGATAGAAACATCATCTACACAATCCAAAACAGGTAGATTTTCGCAACCTCCTTCGAGGTTTGCATCCCCGTGGCCAATGATATATTCGCCATCTACCTGACCTGAGTAATCAAACCAAACCGACATTCCAGGTTCGGCATTTTTGTCGTTGGCTGCTTCGCCAATTTGAAGACCGTAGTGGTAATTTGAAGGTCTGTGCGTGAGGCTGATGTAAGAACCATCCAAAGCATTAATCCCGATCAACTCATTGGCTGAATCAGGATCCATGATGAAATAATCCCAGGTTTGGTAAAGGTTACCGACAATGTCTGGATTACCTTTCCAGCCTCGACCGAGGTCAGACCATTCTTCCCAGTTCATTCGGTTCTTAAACCAAACGCTCATTTCGAAAGCATAGTCCGGATCTTCCATGTTCACCACGGTACCAGAGAGATGGGCTGTCCCGTTCGGGAAGGTCTCGAAGCTACCGCCATTTTCATCGAACATGAAATCTTCGTGAATCCCATTGGGTAAATCGGTTAGCCAAATAGCTCGTTCAGACTCACCATAACCGGAAACATAACAATCTTCGTTATCGCATAACTGATCGTCAAACCCGAAAAGAGGAGGTGCAGTTCCAAGAGCCTTGTTGGCATAGAAACCTGAAAGTAAAAGAATGGATACAAAAAGAGTAGAAATGTTCTTCATCACACAGGTTTTTTGGTTTAATCAAATCGCGAAGTAATCCGCGGTTATCAGTAAAGTTCCGGGTGAAGAACAAAATCTGGCCTTGCAGGGATTCAAAGGGTAATGTGCGTTTTTTACGATATCCCTTCCTGTGAGGTTACGATTGGTTGGTGCACTCAATCGGTTTATTGGCGCATAAAAAAGGCCTAGAAACCACTTTCACAGCGGTTTAGGCCATTTTAAATTTTGTGAGTTTTTTCTTACAAACCCTCTTCTACCTCACAACTCGGAGAACTTCAAAAGTGCTTCCTGTATGTAGCTGAATGATGTACATTCCGTTGTCAAGGTCAAGCTGATTCACGGAGTTTCCAGACACAGTCTTTTTCATTACGAGCTGACCAGTAGTTGAGTAGACAAAGAGCTCGGCTCTGGCAACGTTGTCGGAGAAATGGACTGTTCCTTCACTCCACCACATGTCGAAGTCATTGTCAGCAGCTTCCTCCACTCCAATCGGCTCGCCCCAAATCAAATCGACAAACTCAGGGTCATCGATAAACGGGTTGCGGTTATTCTGAATGTCGTAAACTGCATTATTGCGGTCGATCTCTTTTTGTGAAACAGGATCCTCTTCGTGCCACTCCATCAGCATTGTGAGCGCCCAGGCAGAAAAATCGTCATCCTGCAACATGAAGCTGCTCCATCCGTCAACCTGATCCATATACCTCGTGAGCATGTAAAAATACGTGCGGGCAAAATCTCCTTTGTATTCATCAATCGGCTCAAAGACAGTTCCGACAAAGCCGGTCACACTGCTCGTGCCTCTCTTGCTGCCATTTTCAGAAGTATAAGTGGGGGAATCAGTTTCTCCATATGGATGGTTGCTGCGTATTCCATTAGTGTAACCATCAGTTGGGTAGAGATGAAAGAGATCTGTGTTCATCGGACTTTGATCACCAAACCAGCTCTTGGGAAATGAATGCTCACGGTTGTAGCAGTCGCCTTCACCACCGTAGTTTCCACACTGGTCGCTTCCAAACTGAAAAACGAATGGTTCCGGTCCGTCTGGATTGTCAGAATACATGTCCCACACCTCACCGTTTGGCTTTTGGTCAGTCGACTGAAAATGTGTCCACAAACTGCTGTAGGATTGAGAGCTGTGATCTTCGATAATTTCCTGCAGCGCGCTGCGAAGAGCATCTCCATTGAGACCTTCAGCATCATCGTAGTATCCAGATGGGATTTGAGAAAAGCCCTGAAAAGCTGTAAATAAAATTGAGAGGAGTATGAATTTCTTCATTGAATGTTTTTAAAAAAATTAGGGTGCAAAGATAGAAGTCCATTATAGAACTGACCCGACAGAAACATTCTTAAATTGAAATCCAGTCTAGATTAGTCGATACAACTTTGACCGACAACCTAAGAAACTACTCAACCACGAACTTCAGCTCCTTTGTTTCATCTTGGTTTGTCAATCGAAGGATATAAGTACCCTTTGAAAGCGTGCCTCTTTCGAGTGTCAAGTTTCCTGATTCAATGGTTATGAATTCAGAGCGCTGCAGTTTTCCCATGACATCAAAGACCTCCAAATGGATCTCACCATTTAGTTTACCCAGGTCTACCATCGCGGAGGTTGTCATAGGGTTTGGGAAGAGGGTGATTTCATTTTCCTCCCATTCCTCGATAGAGTTTACAACGAAGGTAGAGCTACTGATACCTGAACAAGGGAAGTCGATATCCACTTGCACAGAGTAGTCTCCGTTCACCAGAGCGGTGTATTCCTGCTCTGTTTCACCTTCGATGGGTTCTCCGTCCAGGAACCACTGGTAGTGGTCGCCTTCGCTGGCTGTGAGCAATGCGCCATCATCGGTAAAGCTCACATCGAAGAGCGAGCAATCGTAGATCGTGCTCCAGGTGGTGTTGGTGATGATGGGCGGGTTGTTGTCAAAAAAGATTGCCGCAGTGTTATTCAGCTCGGTTAAAAGTGGCAATTCAGGTTCAGGACGAACGGTGAAAGAGACAAACCCGTGGCTCTCCGGTTCGTTATTGACCGAATCGGGCAGCATGATGTCCTGAAAGTAAAACTCCACTTCACGAGTAGAAGGATCGACAGTCGTGTAAACAGGATGCGAATTAGCCACGAGTTGAAAAGACGAGAGATTCAGATTCTCATCTAGAGTGTCACGCACAATCACATCGATGGCCGGGGCATTACCGGTATTCTGGAATCGAACCAGGTATTCTAAAATCGTATCGTTGGCGATGTAGTGCTCCTCGCTGTAGCCCTCCGGAAAAACCTGCTTGTCATTGGGATCATAGGCACAGGTTAATTCTTCTGCAAGCGAATCTACTCCAAATGCAACTTCTACACCATCGAAAAATGCCTGAACTTCAATTGAAGTTTCTAAAAACTCACCGATGAAATCCACAGTAGGGCTGAGTAATTCAACCTGTGTGCAAACCTGTTCAAATGGAGCTACGTCTGTGAAATTTAGATAAGCTACATTTTCTCCCAATGAATCGATTAGTGGATTTTGAGTGATGTCCTGGAAGAGACTATCATAGTGGAATTCAAGTTGGACATCGATTAAAACATTACTGGTATTACGAAAGCAAAGAATGTATGCTCTCTCATCATCACAGGGGAAACCGTTTATCGCTGAATACATATGAGCTTCCAGGTCGAAGGCCGGTAATTCATTACTTACACCAAAGAAGAGTGTGTCTTGATTCCAATTTTCTTGAGTGGCATCAAAAGTGAAGGACTCTGGCGTAGTGAAGAATGGGAAATCAGAGTTGCCAGTCAGGGTGAACGTATATTCTTCTGAACCAAAAATATTTACAAAGAATTGACCTTCGCCATTGGTGATTAAAGTCAGATCATTAGGTAGAAGTTCCATTTCCTGAAGTGACAGGCCATTTTCTTCCTCATCCATCACGCCATTTTCGTTCTCATCAAAGAAAACAATCCCGAGGACCTGGAAATCACAAGATCCGTCATCAAAACAAGCAAGTGGGTCATAGTTCTCAGCACCAGGCACCGTACATCCGCATTCATAGCAGCAGCTGTTGTTTTCTATCCAAGCATCAGGGTCGTAGTTACAGGCACTGGGATCTGTACAAGCTTCACCGGTGAGATTCTCATACCACGCAATCTTTTGATCCCCCGTGGAAGCCGAGAGCACATCCATATCGCCATCGTCATCCATGTCGGCTGAGAAGACATATCTAGGTAGTATAACTTGAGTAGAGATAATCTGCTCATCACCGAAGAGGCCTCCACCTTCATTTTCATACCAGGCGATTTTAAGGCCTAATTCAGAAGCAGAGAGAATATCATTGTCGCCATCACCATCCAGATCGGCTACGTAGAAGAAGATTTCACCATCAAATTGATCAGATATAACCTGCTTCTCACCGAAAGATCCTCCGCCTTGATTCTCATACCAATCGATCGTGTAATCATACCAGGAAGCAGAAAGAACATCTAGGTCACCATCCCCATCAAGGTCGGCTGTATGTACGCAAGAGGGAGTTTCCGTTTGTATAGAGATGATTTGCTGATCATCGAAGAGGCCATTTCCTAGGTTTTCATACCAGGCGACCTTATTATCAAACTGAGAAGCGGAGAGAACATCCATGTCGCCATCACTATCCAGATCAGCAGAATGTACAGAGTAGGCTAAATCAGCTTGCACAGAAATAATCTGCTGAGCACTGAAAAGGCCTCCGCCTTGATTCTCATACCAGGCGATCTTGTCGTCATATTGAGAAGCAGAGAGGACATCCCAGTCACCATCGCCATCCAGATCGGCTGTATAAACGGAAGATGGAGCATTGGTTTGCGTAGAGATGATTTGCTGTTCACCGAAAAGGCCTCCGCCTTGATTCTCATACCAGGCTATGTTATCGATAAATTGAGAAGCAGTGATGATATCCAAGTCACCATCGTCATCCAGGTCGGCCACATGAAAGGTGGTTGTACCATCAAATTGAGCAGATATAACCTGCTGCTCACCGTAGAGGCCTCCTCCTTGATTCTCATGCCAGGCAAGTAGGTCGCCCCAATAGGTAATATAGAGTATGTCATTGTCGCCATCACCATCCAGATCGGTAGAATAGATAGATTTGGCCGCATCAGTTGGAGTAGAAATGATCTGCTGTTCACCGAAAAGCTGGGCAAAAGCGCTTTGAGAAATAAGAAGTGTAAAAATGAAAAAGACAAATCGATAAGTCATGTTAAGGATGTTTTGGTTTGTGGTTAAATGTTCTCAAAAAAGTTGATCAATATCTTGATGCAAGACAAAGTAGTTTCGTTGTCCCGTTGTAAAGCATTATTGATCAAAAAGAAAACTACTCAACCACAAACTTCAACTCCCTGGTCTCATTTTCACTTGTCAGTCTTAGGATGTAGGTCCCTCGTGAAAGGTCGCCCCTGTCAATAGTTAGATTTCCTGAATCAAGATTAATGAACTCAGAGCGCTGTAGTTTACCCATAACATCATAGATCTCTAGTTGGATTGGTCCGTTGAGGTCTCCCAGGTCCAACATGGCGGAGGTTGTCATGGGATTTGGAAAGAGAGTGATTTTGCTTTCCTCCCATTCTTCGATAGAAGTTACTATGAAAGTAGAGCCACTGTTATCCGAACAAGGAAAGTCGATATCGACCTGCACTGAGTAATCACCATTCTCCAAGGCTGTGTATTCCTGCTCGGTTGCATCTTCTATGGGTTCTCCATCCAGGAACCACTGGTAGTGGTCTCCTTCGCTAGCAGTGAGTAGCGCTCCATCATCGGTAAAGCTCACATCGAATAGCGAGCAATCGTAGATCGTGCTCCAGGTGGTGTTAGTAATGATGGGTGGGTTGTTGTCGAAATAGATTGCCGCAGTATTGTTTAGTTCGGTCAGGAGTGGCAGCTCAGATTCAGGGCGGACTGTGAAAGAGACAAATCCATGGCTCTCTGGCTCGTTGTTGACCGAGTCGGGCAGCATGATATTCTGAAAGTAGAATTCCACCTCGCGCGTTGCCGGATCGACAGTCGTGTAGACTGGATGCGAATTAGCTACTAGTTGGAAGGATGAGAGATTGAGATTCTCGTCTAGAGTATCGCGCACAACCACATCGGTGGCTGGGGCATTTCCGGTGTTTTGGAATCGAACGAGATATTCCAATAATGTGTCATTGGCGATGTAGTGCTCTTCGCTATAGCCTTCCGGGAAGACTTGTTTGTCGTTTGGATCATAGGCACAGGTTAGTTCTTCTGAGAGTGAGTCGATTCCGAAGGCAACTTCCTCTCCATCGTAAAAAGCCTGTACTTCAAAGGACGTCTCTAAATATTCTCCGATGAATTCCACGGTAGGACTGAGTAACTCCACCTCTGTACAAACCAGCTCGTATGGAGCCACATCATTGAAACTCAAGTAAGCGATATTCTCTCCAATTGAGTCTATGTTAGAGCTTTCTATTATGCTCTGAAAGAGGCTATCGTATTGAAATTCGAGTTGGACATCGATTGAAACATTGCTGGTGTTGCGAAAGCAAAGGTAATATCCTCTTTCGTCATTGCAGGGGAAGCCGTTTATCACTGAATACATGTTAGCTTCAAGATCAAAGGATGGTAATTCGTTGCTTACTCCAAAAAATAGTGTGTCTTGATTCCAGTTTTCTTGAGTGGCATCGAAGGTCAGGGTCTGAGGCGTAGTAAAAAAGGGAAAGAGCGGGTTCTCTTCCACTTGGAATGTAAACTCATCACTACCCCCAGAAGTATTGACAAAGAAATTGCCCTGGTCGTTGGTGGTGAGCGCTAAATTATTAGGGAAAAGACCGACTTCCTGAAAAGGAAGCCTATATTCAGATTCATCCAAGAGGCCATTTTCATTTTCATCGAAGAATACGGTACCGATGACCTGAAACCGGCAAGAGCCATTATCACAGGTGGCAGTGGGGGCAAAGTTCACTGCTCCAGGTGTTGTACACCCGCAATCAGAAAAGCAGCATGAACCATCTTCTATCCACATATCGGGCTCATAATTACATGCATTCGAATCTGTACAACCCTCACCTATAACATTCTCATACCAGGCAATCTTGTCATCCCAATGGGAGGCAGAAAGTACATCCATATCGCCATCGCCATCCAGGTCGGCTGTATAGACAGCCCTGGCACTAAGGACTTCTGTAGTGATGATCTGCTGATCACCAAAAGCACCTCCACCCTGATTTTCATACCACGCAATCTTGCTTTCACTCTGCGATGCAGAGAGTACATCCATATCGCCATCGCCATCTAGGTCTGCGGAATCTACAGACCGGGCACCCTCAGCTTGAGTGGAAATGATCTGTTGACCACCAAAGGTCCCTGCGCCTTGATTCTCGTACCACGCAACTTTGTTGTCAGACATGGAAGAGGAGAGCACATCAAAATCGCCATCACCATCCAGATCGGACGTTCGAACAGAGCTAGCACCCTCAGCTTCAATAGAGATGATTTGCTGATCACCGAAGGTCCCTCCGCCTTGATTCTCATACCAGGCTATCTTGTTATCAATGCCAGAAGCCGATAGTACATCTATATCGCCATCACCATCCATATCTGCCGAATAGACAGACCAAGCAGCGTTTGCCTCAGTAGAGATGATTTGCTGATCACCGAAGGTCCCTCCACCTTGATTCTCATACCAGGCGATTTTGTCGTCTAGACTAGAAGCCGAGAGTACATCCATGTCACCATCGTCATCCAGGTCGGCTGCATGAACAGACCATGGACTATCATTTTGTATAGAGATGATCAGCTGATCACCGAAGATGCCTGCACCTTGATTCTCATACCACGCAATCTTTCCATCCTCCGCAGAAGCCGAGAGCACATCCAGATCGCCATCACCATCCAGGTCGGCTGTATAAACTGAGATGGGGAGATCAACTTGAGTAGAAATGATCTGCTGATAACCGAAAAGTCCACCACCTTGATTCTCATACCAGGCAATCTTGTCGTAATCATTAGTAGCAGAAAGCACATCCATGTCACCATCGCCATCCAGGTCGGCTGAATAGACAAATGCGGCTTCAAAAGCAGAAGTAGAGATAATCTGTTGATCTCCGAAAAGCTGGGCAGTGGCCGACTGAGTAATGAGAATAGCAGCAATAAAAAAGGCAAATCGAAAGTGCATGTTAAGAGAGTTTTGGTTTGGAGCTAAAATAGTGAAGATTTTTGAAGCTTTTATTTTAACAAGTTCAGTGTGAGGTGCTCTTGGCCATGAACTTCGGAGTACGCTTGGTCAAAAAGTTGACAACCTCTTTGAAACTCACTCTGGTCTAATAACTACAGCTTTGCCCAAAATTCGAGAGGAAAATCAAAACATCATTCGTGTTGACATTGCCGTTGAGGTCGAGATCTGCACCTCCGCAGTTTTGCTGGCAGCTGGTGAATGAGATTAGAATCAGAAGATCACTCGTGTCGATCATCTCATCTCCGTTGATGTCGGGTGCACACGGACAATAGAGCGTCACCACACAACTACCATCATCTAGTTGAGCTTCCGGCTCGTAATTGCAGGCATTAGGGTTCGTGCATCCTTCTATCACTCCGCACTCGCAGTTTTCGTCAAGCACTGAAGTCTCTCCAGTTCCCGTTTGGCAAGTATCGCCAGGATAAAAACAAGAGTCGTCATTGAGTTCGGCTTCTGAATCGTAATTACAGGCATTTTCATCTATACAACCATAACAAGAGTAGTCGCACTCGTCAGTCGCAATGTCGGCTGTTGAATTGTAGTTACAGGCTGTTTCGTCTAGGCATCCACAATCGTAAAAAAGGCAAGCTGGTTCTCCCCAGATAAGCTCAATAAAATCGGGATTATCGATGAACGGGTTTCGGTTTTCCTGAATAGCAAAAACCGCGTTGTTTCTGTCAATTTCCTTCTGGCTAACAGGGTCAAAAGCTGCCCACTCAAGCAGAAGGTCTACTGCCCAGTCGCTAAAGCCATCGCCATTGAGCATAGGTGAATTCCAGTTGTCAACCTGATCGAAATACCTCGTGACCATGTAAAAATAACTGCGGGCAAAATCTCCTTTGTACTCGTCTATCGGCTCGAAAACAATTCCGTTGTAACCGGGATAAATGCAAGTTCCGCGGAGCGAGCCGTTTTCAGAAACGTAGTTGGCGCTTCCTACTTCTCCAAATGGATAGTTTCCGCGAATCCCATTCACGTAGCCGTCTGTGGGGTAAAGGTGAAAAAGATCGGAATTCATCGGGCTCTGATCGCCAAACCAGCTCTTTGGAAACGAGTGCTCCCGGTTGTAGCAATCCCCTTCCCCACCGTAGTTTCCGCATTGGTCGTCTCCAAACTCAAAAACGAACGGCTCCGGACCTTGAGGATTATCGGAGTACATGTCCCACACTTCTCCGTTTGGCTTTTGATCTGTCGACTGAAAATGGATCCATAAACTTCCGTAAGACTGCACATCGTGATTGTCGATGATCGATTGGAGTTCCGCTCTCAACGCTTCTCCAGATAAGCCATTGGCAGAGCTGTAATACCCATCAGGAGCCTGAGCAAAAACGCTGATCGAAAAACAAAGAAGTGTGAGAGTTGAGAAGAACTTCATGATTTGATAGTGGTGATACGTAAAATGCTACACGAAAATAGAGAAATCCTCTGAAGCTCTCATTGCGGTAGAAGAAAAGCCATAAGCAAAAATGACCGATAAATCATAAAAAAAGCAGTACTTTTGCAGCCTCAAAAAAAAACAGTAAGTCTTTGATTTCAACAAACAACATATCGCTACAGTACGGAAAGCGAGTGCTTTTCGATGAAGTAAATATTTCCTTTTCAGGCAACAATTGCTACGGTGTAATTGGAGCCAATGGAGCGGGTAAATCTACCTTCCTGAAAATTCTTTCGGGCGACATCGATCCCAACTCTGGGTCTGTTCACATCGAGCCGGGCAAAAGAATGGCCGTACTCAAGCAGAACCACTTTGAATTTGACGAAAGTCGCGTAATCGATACAGTCATTATGGGCCACAAAAAACTGTGGGAAATAATGACAAAAAAAGACGCTCTTTATACCAAGCCTGATTTTAGCGAAGAAGACGGAATAAAAGCATCTGAGCTTGAAGCCGAATTTGCAGAAATGGACGGTTGGAATGCTGAGTCTGATGCGGCTTCGATGCTAAGCGGATTGGGGATTGACGAGAGCAAGCATGGCATTCTGATGAAAGAGCTTAACGGAACTGAGAAAGTTCGTGTGCTTTTGGCTCAGGCGCTTTTCGGAAATCCAGACATACTGATTCTCGATGAGCCTACCAATGATTTGGATCTAAAAACCATTATGTGGCTCGAGGATTTTTTGTTGAATTTTAAAAATACGGTGATCGTTGTTTCTCACGACCGTCACTTCCTCGATACGGTTTGTACTCACATTGCCGATATCGACTACAGCAAGATTCAGCTCTTTACCGGTAATTACACTTTCTGGTACGAATCGAGCCAACTGGCTTCTCGCCAAAGAGCTTCAGCCAATAAGAAAGCCGAAGAAAAGAAAAAGGAACTTCAGGAGTTCATCGCTCGATTCTCAGCGAACGCATCCAAATCGAAGCAAGCTACAAGCCGTAAGAAATTGTTAGAGAAGATTAATGTTGACGATATCAAGCCGTCTTCGAGACGCTATCCAGCAATTATCTTCGATCAAAATCGCGAAGCCGGAGATCAGATTCTCAACATCGAGAATATGAGCAAGTCCTCTGATGGTAAAACGCTGTTTAAAGGACTCGATCTAAATGTTCGCAAAGGAGATAAAATTGCTTTCCTGAGTGAAGACGGCATGGCAACCACTTCTCTATTTAAGATTTTGATGGGTGAAGAGAAAGCAGACACGGGTGAGTTCCAGTTTGGTCAAACGATTACTCCAGCTTATTTGCCAAACGAAAACGACCACTACTTCACCGGAGAAAACAATCTCATCGACTGGTTACGTCAATATTCTGAGGAAAAAGATGAAGTCTACATTCGTGGATTCCTCGGGAAAATGCTCTTTTCGGGTGAGGAAACATTCAAAATGTCGAATGTGCTTTCAGGAGGTGAAAAGGTGCGCTGCATGATTTCCCGAATGATGCTTAAAGGCGGTAATGTTCTCATCCTTGATGAACCAACTAACCACCTCGACCTCGAATCGATTACCGCTTTCAACAACGCGCTGAAGGATTTCCCTGGAACTGTACTTTTCACTTCGCATGACCACGCTTTCACTCAGTCTGTGGCCAATAGAATTGTAGAGCTTACGCCAAATGGAATCATCGACAAACTGATGACTTTTGATGAATACATTGAGAGTGACCGCGTAGGTGAACAAAAACAAGAAATGCTAGCATCTGCCTAACTCTATTGAGTTAGCAATTTATTAGTTGACTTCTACAAAAGCCGGATAGATACTGAATCAAGTTCAGCATGACATCCGGCTTTTTGTATTCAGATCCTTCGACACCTCTATCCCATTATCAAATTTTGGATTGACTTAGATCAATCTTTTTCCTCTGCTCTGAATTTAGATTTGTGTCATAGTAAAACGCGAAACACAAAAAATTCAGAACAATGATCTTGATAGATAAAATAAACTCAATAATTGATAAGGAGCAGAGCAATTACTACGGAATAATGACCCTGGCC
The DNA here is from genome assembly GCF_049334165.1 of Halocola ammonii. NCBI lineage: Bacteria > Pseudomonadati > Bacteroidota > Flavobacteriia > Flavobacteriales > Halocolacceae > Halocola > Halocola ammonii. The sequence continues at coordinate 98,875 of NZ_JBEGHD010000004.1, read as the reverse complement.
ATCACAGCAGGCAGCTGTTTGGCAGGTGTTGCAGCTATGTTCATTCTTCAGAGCGGTGCACCGGTTTGGCAACTTGCAACAGTGGCTGCAACAGCGATGGGATCCAATGCAATGGCTATTGGTCAGGCTCCGTTCAAAACTTTTGCGTGGTCATTCATTGTAAGTGCTGTGGTAAGCGCAGTGTTTATCGCCATCAATGTTTTTTAAGACGTTGTCTAAAGTGATGGAGTAAGTACACTAAAACTACACTCCCTAAGAACGGTCGGCTTGTTGGTCCGGCCGTTTTTTTGTGCGCTCCACTATTAAATAGACAACAGAGATTACGAGCATCACCCAGGGTGCTCCATGCATAAAGGTATCCCACCAGTCAATGAGCTTCATCCCTTCTGCCCCACCGGCTATCCATTTTAATTTTCCCCAGAGATGAGGCTCTGGAGTAAAAGGTGCCAGACCAAGAGTCAAACTGGCCAGCAGCCAGAGCTTCCAGTCGAGAAGTGTCTTTTTCATTTTTCTTCTTTAATGTGGATGAGCTGACCTCCGAGCGTTTTAGGGAATTTCTCTTCACCTTCAAACCCGATCTCAATGTCTCTACCATCTGAAGGTATATGAGCGGTTCCAAATAGATAATCCCAAATGCTGAGGCTGATCCCAAAATTCACCCCGTATTTGTTGGGCATTTTTTTGGCGTGATGCCAAATGTGCATTTTAGGGTTGTTGAGAATGTAACGAAATGGGCCGTAATCGATGCCCAGGTTGGCATGGTTCAAGTGACCAATTAATAAAGCAATGATGTGTACGAAAAAGAAATCGAGCAGTCCGTAGCCAATCATCGCCAGTGGAATATATTGAATGGTGTTGTATACGATTTTCTCCATCCAGTGAAAGCGGAGGTGTGCAGCAAAACCCATTTCCTTTACCGAATGGTGAACCTTGTGAAATTCCCACAACCACGGCACACGGTGAAGCATGATATGCACGCTCCATTGGATAAAATCCGCCAGGACAAAAAGCAATAGAAGCTGCAGCCATTTGGGCCACGATGAGATCTCAATTGCGACCAGGTTTTCAAATCCCAGCCAGTTCAAAAAATCGTTGAAGAGCTCCACCCCTACATTAGAGATAGAATTGTAGGCAATGAGGGAGAAAAGAAAGAAATTGAAAAACATATAGAAAGCATCCATCCAGAAATCTTTCCTGAATACCTTCTGGTTTTTCCTCCAGGGGATGATGATCTCGAGCGACCAAACTACGAGTGAAACAAGAATGAGCCAGTAAAAGTAGTTCTCGTACCACGGCTTGTAGCTGTAACTAAAAAGCAACTCGTCTTTCAGATAATTCCAGTATTCACCGAAAGACTTCAGAAAAATGTCAATGTACTTTTCCATTGTTAGTTTCACTCATGTTTTACCCAGGCACCGTAACCGCCTTTTAGGTTGAGCACTTTTTCGAAGCCTTTGCTTTTCATCATGTTCATGGCTCTGGCACTTCTGCCACCAGAGGCGCAATAAACCAGAACAGGCTTGTCTTTATCGAGCTTCTCCAACTGCTGATCAAAATCAGAATCTCCAATGTTGATGTTTTCGGCACCTTCAATTACGCCATTGGCACATTCACCAGGAGTGCGCACGTCAACCAATTGCACTTCTCCTTCATTAAGAGCGGCCTCAAATGCCGCAACATCCACGGTTCTGTAAACGCCTTTTTGATCCTGAACAGACTCCGTAGTGGACTGGTTGCTGTTCTCCCCTGTTCCCTGAGAGCACCCACTGGCCACGAAAGCCAGGGAGCTCAAAAGCATGATCACTAATCTCATTTATTTTGAATTTTACTATTTACGCTTGTCCATGCGCCACCATTGATGCAGTCAAGGCCTTCTTTTTTCATTCTCGAAGTAGCCTGTCCACTTCTGTTTCCAGAGGCACAGCAAAAAATCACTGGCTTGTTCATAGACAAGATTTTATCTTTATTGGAACCTAACCGATCCAAAGGGATGTTTATTGCTCCTTTTGGGTGACCTTGCTTAAACTCCATTTCGGAGCGAACATCAATCACTTTGGCTCCTTTTTCCAAATATGCTGGTACTTCCTTTCCTACCGTGAATAAATCTTTTAAAAATGACATAGTTTCTTGTTTTTAATTATGACTAAATCAATTGGAACATCCAATGAATGAGTACAAAATTAACGAGGAACCGATGAAAAGAAGGTGACGTGAGTTACAGATGCGAGATCAGCGTTTTTCCCAAAATGAGTCTGCGAAATACTGTCGCTTGTCTGTGATGACGTCCGCTACAGTGAATCCGGTTTTCTCAGCGAGTTCATTCAGTTCGTTGTAACTGTATTTTTTGCTGATCTCTGTGTGAATCATTTCCCATTTATCAAAGTGAAAAGTCTCACCAATGACTCCTATAGTCACATCCTGCTCACGGGTGCTGATGATGTAGCTCCTGGCTTCGCCCGTTTCAGGGTCGTACATGGGATAATGCTCAAAGTGGTCCAGATCAAAATTGGCATCCAACTCCCGATTGATTCTCTTGAGCAAGTTCATGTTAAAAGCCCTTGTAATGCCTTGTTTATCATCGTATGCATCGATGATTATTCGCGGGTGCTTTCTTAGATCTGTTCCGAGCAAAAGCAGATCTCCCGGGTCGAGTCTGTCGTTGACAGCTTTTAGAAATGATGTTGCATTCTCTCTGGGAAAGTTACCGAGATTTGATCCCAAAAAGAGAATAACCTTTTTAGAGTTCGACATTCTGATCTGCTCCAGCCCATCGAAATACTCCGCAACAATCCCAGAAATTTTTAGCTCCGGAAGCTGCTCAAGTAGTGTCTTCGAAATTTGATTAATGGCCTCTTCCGAAATGTCAATTGGTAAGTAACTAAAAGGACTGCCGTGCTTGTCAATTTCTTTCAACAGCTCTATGGTTTTCAAGCCGTCACCTGCCCCTAGCTCAATAATCTCTACCGGTCGGTCTTCTTCGGAGAAAATGTTTTTGCACATCTCCTCAGCCTTTTCCTTGAATATCTCAAGTTCACAATCGAATAGATAGTATTCGGGCATGTGCATGATTTGCTGAAAAAGCCTGCTGCCTTCGTCATCGTAAAAATAGAGCGATGGAAAATGCTTTGGTTTATCTTGTAAGCCGTCTTTAACATCGGCTGCAAACTGACCGAGATGGTCGCCAGCCGGCTCAGGAGGATGATCTGTCATTTTTGGTGAACGATTTATTTCAGAAGGTTGAGTATGTGATTGAAATCAATTAGTTGGATCAGGTTCGAAAATGAACCAACCAGTATCTCGGGCAATATCTGAATTTTGAATTGAATTTGCCAGTTTCTCAAAGTGTTCTGGCCAGGCGGATTCCGGTGTACTGCCATCGCTTGTCGGTGTGCCAGAAGTTGCGATAGGTAGGCCTGGCGTGACCTTTTGCTGTGGCCACAGATCCACCACGAAGTACTTTCTGGTTAACCATGAACTTTCCATTGTACTCTCCAGTAGCACCTTCCGGAATCTCATAACGCGGATAAGGCAGGTAGGCGCTGCCAGTCCATTCCCAGAGTTGACCGTAATTGAGGTGGTTGTGCACAGACTCCCATTCAAACTCCGTTGGGAGTCGCCAGCCTTTCCATCTTGCAAAAGCATCCGCTTCAAAAAAACTGATGTGTTTTACCGGTTCGTTTGGGTCAACCTTTTTCACTCCAGATAGTGTGTAATGAAACCATTCTCCGTTTTCTTCAAACCAGTAAAGTGGTGCACTCAGAGATTTATTTTTTACAAACTCCCAGCCTTCGTCAAGCCAAAGTCTGAAATCCTTGTAGCCACCTGCTTTCATGAACTCCATGAATTCGCCATTGGTCACCAGATCTTTGGCAATCTCAAAAGGCTCAAGAAAAACACGATGTCTACCGTGCTCATTGTCATAGCTAAAGCCGGACCCCTCGAAACCGATTTCTACTACTCCACCCTCGCTATGGTGGGTCTCAAGATTTCGGTTGGAGAATCTAAAGGTGTCATCAATCGAATCACTTTTGTATGTCAACTTCAATGGATTATCACCAAGGATAAACTTTATATCGGTGATCAATAATTCCTGGTGTTGCTGCTCATGGTTGATTCCCAGCTCCAGAAGATCTATGATTTCATCTCTTTTTGGGTGTTGATCGATTCCTTCGAGAAGCCTGTCCATACCTTCATTGACATGTCTTCTGAAGTCGAAAATATCTTCGACAGATGGACGTGACAAGTTCCCTCTTTTAGTTTTTTCAACTCGCTCGCCAGCAGCTCTGTAGTAGCTATTAAAAACGTAGCTAAAATCTGCGTGATACTCCTTGTAGTCAGCTAAAAAACCATTGAGAATAAATGCCTCGAAAAACCAGGTGGTGTGAGCCAGATGCCACTTTGGTGGACTTACATCTCCTATGGGCTGCGGTACAAAATCCTCTGTCTTCAGCGGAGCACAAATCTCTTCAGTGTGCTGGCGGGTTGTAGTAAACAATTCCGATACTGCTGTTACTCTTTTATTTTTTTCAAGGGTAGCATCCATAAAACTGGTCATTGATTATTTAGTGATTCAAGCGATTGTCCATTGCTATGAAAATAACCATTCTTAGTCAAAATGGTTTATCCTAGAGTTTTTTAACGATTCACAGTAAGGCAACGCCAGTATGCCCGGAGGTTTCTAAACTACTGTTTATCACTTATAAAAAAGCCACTTCTGACTTGCAGAAGTGGCTCAATCTTTTGCGGCATCTGAGTTCAAAAACCATCGATGCCTCCTAAACGATCAAGTTTCTCAGGAGCTGACAACCTTTCCGTTTTTCACCTGACCGATATAAACTACATCTTTGGTTTTCTTGTAGCGCTCGATGGCGATATCGATCTCCTTTTTAGTATCTCTTCTTATTTTCACACCACTTTTTTCACCGGTATTTTTTAATTCAATGTAATACCCGTCTTTCAACTTGGTGGGTTTGGTCGATGGCCTTCCCATATTCAATTATATTTTATTCGGGACGAATCCCGATGAGTTAGACAAAAGTTCTTATTCTTTATCGAAAAGAACGTTGTTGAAATTGTTTTCCGTTACCTTCTCTGTTATGAGCTTCTTTCACAATGAGTCTGTTTCCATTGAGCTCATAACTATTTAATTTTTCAATGGCTACTCCTGCTTCTGTTTCGTCATCCATTTCTACAAAACCAAAACCTTTTGAGGTTCCTGTCTCCCGATCGTAGATAACTCTTGCTGAAGCCACTGTGCCGTGCTTTTCAAACAATTCTCTCAAATCATCGTCATTGACCAGAGAGTTAAGCTTTGCTACAAATATGTTCATTTAAATAAATTTAAGTAAAATCATTGGAATTGACTACCGGACCGAAGCTTCAGCCTTTCAGAACTAGAAAACTGGTTAAACAAATTTTTCGACATTCAGCCTGAGTTGGCAGACATGCAATTTTGAAAGTTATTCTGTGATTAACCATTAACCTGTGAAGTGTGTAATAAGTTCTGATGCAATTAATCAGAAATGATTTGCAGGAGTAACTGCTTCCAAATGTAAGATAACAAAGAAAGAATAATTTTTTAAAATCCCCTTGTTTTGGGGGTAAATAGTCGCTACTAATTTTTGTTAACCTTCGAATCCAATAATGTCATCCAATTTGTACGCACAAATGGAAATCATCTCGAGGCAAATTGAAATTAGTTTAGCTTCTTTGCGTTACCAATTAAGCATTTATGACGTTGTGGAGCTACAGGTCATTTTGATCTGCCACAATGGGTAAATTACTTCAACTAAGCCCTTCGATTTTTTCGAGGGGCTTTTCTTTTTTCCCTCTGAAATGATGAACTTTCGAAAAACGAAATGAGTTGACCATAATAAATACTATTCCTCATGAAACGGACTCAATTTGCTGTCATTCTTCTCTTGTTTATTATTCCTTTAAGCTGCGGCTCTGGAAAGAGCTCATCTGGTCAAAAGCCTGTTCAATTGCCTGAAAAATTCGGGGACTACTGGTTTCAGGGGAAAGCAGAGATTACAAGCTACAATCTAAAACAAGCTCGATATGGCGAAATGAGAGAAGGGTCGGCTACCCTGATTTTTGTCACAGAACCTTTTTCAAGATCGAAGCAAGTGAAGCTCGACAACCCGGATGCGACTGGTGACGACAGGGTTGATGTCATGAAGCTAAACTTCACAAAGAAATTCACCACTGGAATTTACCCCTATTCCATGATGACCTCTGTATTTGGTTCGCTCGAAGGAGATCATGAAGCTCTCAAGGTTACTACAACCTCTCAGGAATGGTGTGGACATACATTTTCGCAACTCAACCTTAAAGCCGGTCAATATTTTTTTCTTGAAAGATCTTATTTCGAAAGTGAGGGAGATTATCAAAAAAAGATTGACAATGTTTGGGTCGAAGATGAGTTGTGGACATTGATCCGACTCAACCCGGATAAACTACCCTCTGGCGAAATCTCTGTTATTCCTGGCCAAATGTATCACCGACTGTCTCACAATGACTACAAACCGATGAAGGCAACAGCCAGTATTGAGAAAGATGGCAACTACTCTACCTTCAATCTAAACTATGACGATGGAGAAAGAATTCTTGAGATAACTTTCGTCAACAAGTTTCCATATGAAATTGAATCATGGCAGGATACTCACAAATCGGGATTTGGCCCTAATGCCAAAATGATGACTACGACTGCCACAATGAAAAGAAGGCTTCTACTCGATTACTGGAACAAGAATAGCAACGAGGACAGTAAGTATCGTAAACAACTCGGGCTTCCCGAATAGTTTCAAGAAGCCCGAATCAAAGATATTTACAAAATCTTTTTTGCTAAGCCGCAGGTTTCATTCTACCCAGCTTGTAAAGCATTTTTCCATGCGACCATAGTGCATGTGCAAAAGTTTTTTTCTGGTGGTAAGGGAGACCATATTCATGGCTTGTTTCCTTTACAATTTTAGAGATTTTGCGGTAGTGTACGTGACAAATGTTGGGGAACAAGTGGTGCTCAATTTGGTGGTTGAGTCCTCCTACTAGCCAACCGAAAACACGGCTGTTGTTTGCAAAATTCGCAGTGGTTTGCAATTGGTGGATGGCAAAGTTACTTTCGATGTTACCTTCTCCGTCTGGAAGTGGATAACTGGTATCCTCAAGAACGTGAGCCGGCTGAAAGATGAGAGCGAGGCTAAGCCCGGCAATGTATTGCATCACCACAAAACCTAGCAGCCACTGCCAAAAGGTGATTTCCATAGTGAGCATCGGCACCACCAGAATGACACTGTAGTAAAGCACCTTAGAAACCAAAATAATCCTAAGCTCTTTCCAGAATGTAGTGTTTTGAGACTCGAGCAAACCTTTCTTCTTAAAGGTAATCAACTGAGTGAAGTCTTTGCTAATGCTCCACATAATTGTCATTAACCCGTAAAAGAACCACGCGTATAGCCATTGCAATTTGTGAACTTTCATTAGACGTGTATGAGGCGAAAACCTTAAGATCGGAACTGACTCAATGTCCTCGTCCATTCCCTGAATGTTTGTGAAAGTGTGGTGAAGCACGTTATGCTGAACTCGCCAATTGAATGTGTTGCCACCAAGACCATTGAGCGTATAGCTCATGATATTATTAACACGTCTGTTCTTGGAATAAGACCCGTGGTTGGCATCGTGCATTACTGTAAGGCCAACACCAGCCTCTCCGAGTCCCATGAGCACAGTCATTGAAAGCATGAGCCAGGGGCTGGAAATCACACCTGTAACCATAAGTAAGTATGGAACGGTGTATAAAGAGATCATGAAAACTGTCTTGAGATACATCTCGGTGTTGCCGAATTTTGAGATGTTGTTTTCTTTGAAGTAGTTGTTTACGCGTTTGCGCAGAGTGGAGTAAAATTCTTTCCCTTCTCTCGGGTTGAATTTGACACTTGGATGATTTGTCATCTATAAAAATTCTAAATGAGTTAGGTTATACAAATAAGCGTATTCTCATTTTGTTCGTGCAAAGGTAACCACAAAATGGAGAACTTAGTTCCCCGCACGGCCAAAAAATGTCAACACATACAGTTGTGAACAAAAAAAGAGACCGCACACAAGGTGCAGTCTCTTCCTACCAAATTTTCCTAAACTACTATAATTTCCATCTTTGTTTCTATCCAAAGACTTGGGTCAAATATCTGATGATTTAGCTACCCTGGTGTCAGAACATGGCGCAAGCTTCTTGTAGGCATATTCTTACTTTGCTTAGAATCTAAATCTGGCGAATCCCATGGCGAGTGAAAGAGTCGGCTGGTTGTCGGTGAAAAAGGTGATCATATCGCGGCTGGCCACTCCGGCTTCGTAAACTCCGCCAGGGGCTCTAAAGACAATCCCCGCAGGAATTTTAAAATCGTATCCACCACCGGTCATGAAGCCTGTAGATAGCTCTAGCCATTTGAGTGGGCGGATTCTGCCTCCCACAGAAAGGAGTGCCTCACGATAGTTTCCTGGAGATTCATTGGCAGGAATCAGCGCATCAACTCCAACGTCAATTTTTTCTCCAAGTTTCAATGATGCTCCAGCTCGAATATTTGTCGGAAGGTCGCGGGTAATTTTGCGCTCCCCCTCCCACTTCAAAATGCCATCTTCGCCTATAAAAGCATCGAGCTGGTCTACCAGCGACAAGTTTGTCACACCCGGACTACTCAACTCTGTTAGCTTCAGGTCTTCCACACTAAAAACATTTCCATCCCAGGTCACCGACCCAATGTCGTTCACAGCAGCAGATAGTGTGAGTTTATCTTTGATGATGATGCTCGCTCCGATGTCAATCCCGAAGCCTTCACCAGCTGGTTTGAGGGGATTGTTGGAAGATTGCAACGAACTGGGGTTTTGCCCGGAAACCGGTTCTGCTCCAAAATCAAAAACTGGTGCGTAGGAAACTACCCCCACTCCTTCTCCGTTTTCAAATTGCAGATCCATTAGGTACATCCCCATCATGTACTTCAGACCCACACCACCGTAAATGCCTATGTTTTCAGTCGTCAGGATTTTGCGACCATAAGAAACATTGATCTCCCTCAACCACTGACCATTCAACTCAGTGCCTTCCAACAACTCAGATAAGGGCAGCGCCTGGTTTTCGCTGGTAAAACCCTGCACCACGAGATCGTAGATCTCAGGATCAAGATCTGGGCTATTGGCAATAGTAGACCCATCATTAAGCAATAGCGAATCGAAATAAGTGCTTTGATACCCCAGAAAGAGTAATTCTGAAGCTAGCGGACCCAGCTCAGAATAATAACTAGCTCTTTCACTAATGTTCAATGCAATCCCTCCAAAATTTTCGGTGGCAAATGAAAAGCCAATTGACATGACGTCTGCATTGAGGGCAAGCGGAGAATTCACAAAATCCTGAGCGTAACTCAGCTTTTCGTCTCGTGATAAATCTCCAAAATCGTTTCCATAGACGTTTCCTCGAAGGTCTTCCCTCGATAAAATTTCGGAATAAATGCTGTACGCTCCTTCTGTAAAGCCAAGGCTAAATCGCTTTTCGCTTTCTTTGAAAGTCCAGCCGAGGTTAGCCGGGTTGATGCCAGCAGATTGATAATCCGTAGCGAACGGTGTGGCTACTCCACTTCCGGTGAGTGTAAATGCCGAGTTTTCATTTTGCGCTTGTGTAACTGACACTAAGACTGTCAATAAGGCTGCAAAAAACAGTTTCGGGGAATTCATATTTTCGGTTTTGATGTATTGAAGCCGAAGATAAATAATCCCACCGGTCTAAGCTGTAGGCATTTTCCTATTCCTCCATGGAAAGTTTTTCACTGTACAGAAATTTCTTCTGAATACTTCCAAAAGGTCGGTAGGTGTAGTATACTTTTCCCGATTGCACTTTAATGTTTTCCGGGTAGCGATGGTGGAGCTTAAATGAAGAAATTGTGCTACCTGAAACCTGATCAATCAACCTTAGATAGATGTAACCGTGTTTTTCGTAGACTGCATAAATCTTTTGTGAGGCCTTATCCTGAAGCAAATTTCGCTGCCAATTCTGTCCTCCCTTTTGGTGATGATCGATCTCAACAGAGTCAGCCAGAGAAAGCTGCTTATCGGCTTTGTAAAGCAAATTGGAGCAGTAATCAAAAATGAAAACCGTGTCTGCTGCCACAATCAACGGAGCGTAAGTTTCTTCATGATAAATTGACTGATGATGACCAGCCATAAACCCTCCGACTATCTCTTTATCGATGCCGGTTTCCAGTTCGGTCCTGAAGGCCTTTAGCTTGTCTCGGCCCTTTAAATCACGATAGCTCGCCCGATGCATTTTCATTTGCAGTTCGTCTTCTACATTGAGTAAATGGTGGTGAGTTGTGTCTCGCATATCCACAGCAAAGTAATCGAAGGAAGGGAAATCACTCGTCCAGTTTGAGTAGAACCAATACGGACCAAGAGAAGCCACTATAGGTTCTATAAATTCCTGATAATCTGATTCATCAACCGATAAAAGATCAATTTTTTCAGAGTTAGATATGGAGATTCTGTACATCTTATTTCTGCAGAAAAGATACGGCTCACTGTTAAAATCTGTCTTTAGCTCCAAAGTAAGACTCGAGATCCCATAGGAATCGAGAAGTTCGCCATCCTTGTCGATCAACAAAAGACGACAGCCTTCATAAATATCGAGATCCCTTTCACTACTACTTTTTAAATAGTGTTGTGAACTGTAGGTCAATAAAAGTAACTCTCCATCTGCTGTAAACTCGAAGTCTGCCACATGCAGACTGTCAGTCCCAAAGACAGTGTCGGGTTTCTGCTCTTGTACAACAGCTTCGGGAACCTGATAGCTCATGGAATTGAGCTTAACGGTGACTTCAACTTCATTCTTCTCTTCAAATGAAACTGTCAATGTAGTGTCACGATGCGAAACATGTGTGAAACGCAATTGCACACTCTCACCGAATTTGCCTGTAATCACAAATGCCCCGTTGAAGTCGGTTACATCCTGATTTTGTTCTCCAACAACAGATACAAGCACATTCTCAATCTCACTCCCGGAATTTGAGTCTACCGTCATACCAGAAACGGTTTGCAGCTCTTGCTGAGCAATTGCCAGCAGGGAGAAAAGTAATGCAGAAATAAAAAGCGTTGCCTTTTTCATATTTTGAAGATGCACTGATAAAGCACTTTCCATAAAAAATAAAAAGGCAAGCGATCCATCACTTGCCTTTCAATTCTTTAAGTTCGATTTATCTACTGATCAAAACTTCATATTCCAGTTGTGGATATCCTCTCCGTTTCCTCGTTTCAGAGCTTCCAACTCTTTGAATGCTCTTGGAGCAAACTCCCAGCTGTCGTAAGAACTCAATTCAAAATCCTTGTCGTCAAATCCAATGGTTTTGATTGGAGCAATCGTGGCAGCAGTTCCTGCACCAAATGCCTCGTCCAAATTATTGTTTTCAAGTAGCTCGCGAAGTTCATCGAGGCTCACTCTTCTTTCATTCACCTCGTAGCCCCAGTCTCTGGCAAGTTGCAAAACACTGTCGCGGGTAATTCCAGCAAGAATCGTTTCGCTCGGCTTGGGTGAAAAGATTTCATTTCCAGACCTGAAAACGATGTTCATCGTTCCGGATTCTTCTATGTATTTATGCTCAATGGCATCGGTCCAGATCAGTTGGTCGTAACCTTTGGCTTTGGCCTGTTGAGCTGGGTAAAGTGCACCGGCATAATTTCCAGCAGCCTTGGCAAAACCAGTTCCCCCAGGAGTAGATCTGGTGTAGTGTCTTTCTACTTTTACTTTCACAGCTCCTGAATAGTACGAACCAACCGGGCAGGTGAAAATCATGAAGCGATAAGATTCTGAAGGCTTAACTCCGATGTACTCGTCAGTGGCAAACATGAACGGGCGAATGTAAAGTGAAGCAGAATCACTTTTGGGAATCCAGCCTCTGTCCAGGTCGAGTAATTTTACGAGGGCTTCTTCAAAAACATTTTCGGGAATCTGCGGCATACACATTCTTTCGGCAGAGACATTAAATCGCTTGATGTTCATTTCCGGGCGAAAGAGATATACTTCGTCCTTTTCATTCCTGTATGCCTTCATCCCTTCAAAGATCGACTGCCCATAATGAATAACTGAAACTGCAGGATTCATTGTGAGATTTTGAAATGGTACTATTCGGGCGTCATTCCACTCACCGTCCTTGTAGTCCATTACAAACATGTGATCGGAGAATTCTCTTCCAAATTTGATGTTGTCAAAGTCTACCTGAGACACCCTTGACTGAGCAATTTTCTCAACTCTGATCTCTGTATCTTCTGCTATCATTTTCTTCATTTTTTTGGTCAATTAACTGGCGATCATAAATAAGGAACTTCTGCACTTCCAAATTCGTCAGCGCGCTCCTGAAACCGCTGGTAAAAATACCTTTTCAGAAGCCATTTTTCAAAACTAAATTGCCAAGAATAATTAATCTATAGACATTCCAGATGTGCCATCCGCCTTATAATCTACGAAAAAAAGCAATCGGTTTTAATTAACCGGTGAGAACAAAAACTTGTTCGGACTTACCAGCTCTGTCTTTACTGCGTACATAACAATTGCTGCAGTATTGTTTACACCTAACTTGTGCATCACATTCCTTCTGTGGGTGCTCACAGTGTGGCTGCTTAAAAAAAGCTTTTCGGCAATTTGGCCATTGGTATACCCTTCAGCTATCAATTTGATCACCTCAAGTTCTCTATCGGTGAGTAAAACAGGCTCACAAGAGTATTCAGCTAAATCGAGGCTATTAGTATCGATTGACTCTCTTCTGATGGTGTCGAGAATCTTTCCGCAGAAAAACTTACCTCCTCTGCCCGTTTCCCTGACAGCATCCACAATTTCATTTATATCGCAGTCTTTTTTGATGTAGCTCGTGATTCCCGCTCTCAGCGCATTAATAATGGTTAACCCGCTTTGCTCACCGGTAATTGCTACAAACTGAGCCCTGGAATTGATTTCCTGAATTGAAGGTATTGTGTCAATTGAAAATCCTGGAGCTGCAAAATCGATTGTTATGACATCGAATTCAGCCTCTCTGGCGAACCTTACCAGATCCGTCTCATTTTCTGCTTCACCAACAACTGAGAATGTTGAGTCATTTTGAAAAATTGACCTAAGCCCCTGACGGATGAGCTGGTTGCTGTCTGCTATAATTACTTTGATTGGCTCCAATGCGATAATCTAAAACGATTCTAAATAATGACAAATGTAAGGGCAAAGTGTTTCCCGAACAAGTAATTTTTCGAACACCTCACTGAGGGACGGTCACGGTTAGTCCATCACTGGCGAGAATTACGTTCTCAAATTCCTCTTTTGCCTCTTCTAAAAAACCATCGAGCTGTCTGTAGCGCGATGAAAAGTGGCCCAAAATTAATTGCTTAACCTTAGCTGACTGGGCAATTTTTCCTGCTTGCCTGGCAGTGGAATGGAACGTCTCCTTAGCTCTATCCTTTTTGTCGTCCAAAAAAGTAGATTCGTGGTAGAGCAAATTGCATTCTGAAATGAAGTCCACAACTCTCTCCCAATATTTAGTATCAGAGCAGTATCCGTATCCTCTTGGCTCTGGAGCGGGATTTGTCAACTCCTCAAACTTCAACCAGGTAGAGTCCTCGCGCTGGACGTCCTGGCCATTTTTTAAAGCGACAATTTCTTTCACGGACAAGTCAAAATCGGCTATAGTCTTCTTGTCAATCTTGGGCTTCCGCTTTTTTTCTCTAAACAAAAAGCCATTGCAAGTAATCCTGTGTTTGAGTGGAAAGGCAAAGACTTCCAGGGATTTATCGTCAAATAAAAAAGTTTTCTCTTTAAGATCGAGTTCAATGATTTCGCATTCGAAATTTAGAACTGTTTGAGAAAGCTTCAGGTTAACTTCTACAATCTCCCTAATTCCCGGAGGACCGTAAATGGTGAGCTTTCTATTGCGTCCCAATAAGTGCATTGAAGAGATCAAACCTACTAATCCCAGGTAGTGATCGCCATGAAGATGGCTGATAAAGATGTGGTTTATCTTTTGAAATTTGAGTTTGTTTTTGCGCATTGCCACCTGAGTTCCCTCTCCACAGTCAACAAGGAAGAACTTGTCGTGCAAGTTCACCAATTGCGCAGTTGGATTTCTTTTTAGAGTGGGTGTTGCCGCTCCACAACCGAGTATGTTTACTTCAAATTTCAAAACAAAAAAACCGTCCGATATTCGGACGGTTGTAAATTTTTTATGTGTGAAAAGTTGCTATTTACTTACAACCATTCTTCTGGTCGTGCTTTGTCCATTTGCTTCTACCGTATACATGTAGATACCAGGCTCCAATTGATCAGCTGTGAGTTTCACAGTGTTCACTCCTCTGCGGCCTTCAAGGCTGCGAGTCATCACTTTTTCACCGATAAGGTTCATCACCGAAACACTCACAGTAGAGGCGTTCTGCAACTCGACTCTAATTTCAGTTTGATCTCCAAAAGGGTTAGGGTAGTTTTGGCTCACTTCCATTTGGTCAAGCCTCGCTTCAGCTACGCTGTTAGACATTTCAATAACGATAGAGTAGCCATCGTAATTCAATGGAACCGCCTGAGCCATTTCTCCAACTGTCGTGTAAAAAATGAGACCAACGTTGATCATCAAAGTATCCGCCACATTGGGAGTTCCTTCTAAAGTTGCGCAACCTTGTTGTCCCCCCATAAATGTGCATGCATTCGGACTGACATTATCATTATTGCAGTTTATCGAAAACCCAAAGTTTGATGCAGCAACAAAAGAACCTCCATCTGACATTTCAAGAAAGTCAATTTTCACAGAATCCACCGGAAGCCCTGTAAACGCACTGTTTACTGCTCCAGCGTCTGAGGGAACTTTCAAATGAAAAACATCGGAATATGCTTCACCTTCTACTCCGTCTACAAAGCTTTCACCTTGTTGCGGATCGGGATATACCCCAAATTCTTCGCCTCCAAAATCATGATCTGCCACGCACTGGGCAGAGAGGGCAATAGAACTTAGTGCGCAAAAAAGAGTGAGTAGTTGTTTTTTCATATTAGCTGAAATTACTTGTTGTCAATATCGCGCTCTACCTCGTCCATGTAAACGAGATCTATCGCTTCGTTTAATGTCGGTGTAATTTTCAAAACTGAGTTCAATTGTGAGATATTAATCAGTTTTTCCACCGAGTCTTGTAGTCCACAAAGTACAAACGTACCGTTGTTTTCCCTACACAGACGATTGGCAACAAGCACGGCACTGAGGCCAGAGGAATCGCAGTAACGGGTTTCACTCATGTCAATGATCATATTCTTCGTCCCGTTTTTATTCATCATCACCATTTCAGACTTTAGTTCTGGTGCGTGAATAGCATCGAGCTTCTCGACTTTGGTCTTGACAATTACTACTTTATCCTTGTTTTCTATTTCAAATTTCATACGAGTATCGCGTTTCAACAAATATATAAACAAAAATCAATTTCTTTCTATGGCTGAGGCAAGTAGATAAAGTACGGCCATCCTAATAGCCACACCGTTTTCGACTTGCTCCAAAATAATGGAGTGTGACGAATCTGCCACCTCACTTGTGATTTCTACACCGCGATTAATTGGTCCTGGGTGCATGATCACAATTTCCTTCTTCAGCTGGTCTAACATAGGCAAAGTAAGACCGTATTGCAAGGTATATTCTCTGAGAGAAGGAAAGTATTTGACATTTTGCTTTCCACCCTGCCTTTCCAGTTGAATTCTGAGCATATTGGCCACATCACACCATTCGAGAGCTTTCTGAAGATCGTGTTCAACTCTCACATTCAATTTTTCAATATGCTTTGGAATGAGCGTTGTGGGACCGCAAACCATAACTTCTGCTCCCATCTTTTGCAGACAGTAGATGTTAGACAAGGCTACTCTTGAATGCTTGATATCCCCGACAATTACCACCTTCTTCCCTGCCACGTCTCCCAGCTTCTGTTGTAGCGAGAAAACATCGAGCAGCGCCTGAGTTGGATGCTCGTGAGTTCCATCTCCGGCATTTACAATTGTGGTGTCCACATTTCGGGAAAGGAAGGCTGCCGCTCCAGGATTTGGATGGCGCATGACCACAAGATCTACCTTCATCGACAAGATGTTATTCACAGTATCGATGAGTGTTTCGCCTTTACTTACAGAGGATGATCCAGAAGAGAAGTTCACCACATCTGCAGAAAGTCGTTTTTCAGCCAGCTCAAACGAAAGCTTTGTTCTGGTGGAGTTTTCGAAGAAAAGATTGGCGATGGTGATATCTCTCAAAGAAGGAACCTTCTTTATTGGCCGGTTGATCACTTCTTTGAAATTGAGTGCAGTTGAAAAGATCAGCCTGATGTCTTCTTCGGTCAGGTCTGCAATTCCCAAAAGGTGTTTTACACTCAAACTACTCATCTGCCAATTCTGTATTAAACAACAACACGCGGTCGTTGGATGTGTTTTTTGCAAATTCCACTTTCACTCTCTGAGAGTCTATGCTATCTACGCTCTTTCCAATGTAAGTAGGGTCTATCGGTAGCTCTCTGCTAAACCTGCGGTCTACCAGAACGAGCAGCTCTACAGCCGATGGTCTTCCGTAGGACAACATGGCGTCCAGTCCTGCTCTGATTGTTCTGCCGGTGTAAAGAACATCATCGATTAAAATAACCTTTTTGTCTTCGATGATGAAGTCAATTTGTGTGGAGTTGGCTTTGATTGGTTCTTCTCTCCTTCTGAAATCGTCCCGGAAGAAAGTGATATCAAGACTACCCAGATGAATTTGGGCCTGGGGCATAATTTCCTTAAGCCTGTCATGAATTCTCTCTGCAAGTTGCACTCCTCTGGGTTGAAGACCTAAAAGCACAGCATCCGAAAAGTCATCGTGGTTTTCGATAAGCTGATAAGCCAGGCGGTTTATGATCAGCCCGA
This sequence comes from Halocola ammonii, assembly GCF_049334165.1. NCBI lineage: Bacteria > Pseudomonadati > Bacteroidota > Flavobacteriia > Flavobacteriales > Halocolacceae > Halocola > Halocola ammonii. The sequence continues at coordinate 81,951 of NZ_JBEGHD010000004.1, read as the reverse complement.
GCTGCTTTTTATCTATGAGGGTAACTGGCTTCATAAAATTATTGCTGCTGGCAAATATATAATTTCCACTGCTTAAAGTAAGGGTAAAAAAAAGTCCCTTTCGATATACTCGAAAGGGACTTCATTTTATCTGAAGAAGTTAGATTTACTTCTCTTCCTTCTTGTCTTCGTCATCCGACTTTTCTTCTTTTTTCTCGGCCTTAGGCTCTTTAGCTTTATCGTCCTTCTTTTTGTCGTCAGACTCTTCTTTCTTTTCTTCCTTGGCTGCTTTTTCAGCGGCAGCTTCGGCTTGCTTGTCAGGCTCTGGCTCTTGCTTTACCTTGTCAGCCTTAGATGTTTTTGCTTCAGCGTTGTTTTTATCCTCTTCTGCTTTTTCATCTTTCTTTTCAGCTTTCTCAGCTTCTTTGGCTTTTCCGGCAGCATCGCCTTTTTCCATCTCGTTTTTCAGGTTACCCAATACTCCGAGGTCACCGAGAGTTGTTTTCTCAGCTTGTGGGGTAGTTGATTTTCCTGATCCGCCACCACCAGATTTCTTAGGTGATTTTTTAGGAGCTGGATCTTCGCCTTCTTCGTGGCTACGAAGGTGAGACACTACAATGCGCTTTGCGTTTTTGTTGAACTCCAACACTTTGAAATCAAGCGTTTCGTCCATTTCCGCCTGGCTACCATCTTCCTTCTTAAGGTGCTTGGCAGTAGCGTAACCTTCTACTCCGTAAGGAAGGCTAACTACAAACTGGTTGCCTTCTTTGCGGATGATTGTACCCTGGTGAACTGATCCTTCAGCAAAAACAGTTTCGAATACATCCCATGGGTTTTCTTCGAGTTGTTTGTGACCGAGGCTCAATCTGCGGTTTTCGCGGTCTACTTCTAGTACCACTACTTCGAGCTCATCGCCAACATTGCAGAATTCAGATGGGTGCTTGATCTTTTTAGACCACGAGAGGTCTGAGATATGAATCAATCCATCTACACCTTCTTCTAGCTCAACAAATACACCGAAGTTGGTGAAGTTGCGAACTTTCGCCTTGTGCTTAGAATCAACTGGGTATTTGGTTTGAATATCTTCCCATGGATCATCCATGAGTTGCTTCATACCAAGTGACATTTTGCGGTCTTCGCGATCGAGTGTCAAGATAACTGCTTCGATCTCGTCTCCTACTTTCAAGAAATCCTGAGCGCTGCGCAAGTGCTGCGACCATGACATTTCAGAAACGTGAACCAATCCTTCTACTCCTGGAGCGATCTCAACGAAAGCACCGTAATCGGCAAGGACTACGACTTTACCTTTCACTTTGTCGCCAACATCGAGTTTTTCATCGAGGCTGTCCCATGGATGAGAAGTAAGTTGTTTCAGACCGAGAGCAATTCTCTTCTTGTCATCATCGAAGTCGAGAATAACCACATTGATTTTCTGGTCGAGTTCAACAACCTCTTCAGGGTGATTGATACGACCCCAGGATAGATCCGTGATGTGAACAAGTCCGTCCACTCCACCAAGGTCGATAAACACACCGTAAGAAGTGATATTTTTGACAGTTCCCTCGAGAACCTGACCTTTTTCAAGCCCTTGAATAATTTGTTTTTTCTGCTCTTCGAGCTCTGCTTCGATGAGCGCTTTGTGTGAAACCACAACGTTTTTGAATTCGTGATTGATTTTAACCACTTTGAATTCCATGCGTTTTCCAACGTACATGTCGTAGTCGCGGATAGGCTTCACATCTATTTGTGAACCAGGCAAGAATGCTTCGATTCCGAATACATCTACAATCAAACCACCTTTGGTACGGCATTTCACCTCACCCATAATGATTTGCTCCTTGTCGAGTGCTTCGTTTACATTCTCCCAGGCACTGTGTACACGTGCTGTCTTGTGAGAAATCACAAGCTGACCGTTTTTGTCTTCTTGCTGCTCAACGTAAACCGGCACTTCATCGCCAGCTTTCAAGTCTGGGTTGTAACGGAATTCAGAAGCCTGAATAACACCTTCTGATTTGTATCCGATGTTTACAACAACTTCTTTCTTCCCAACAGAAACAACTTTACCAGTTGTTACTTCTTTTTCGGCAATAAAAGTAAGAGTGTCGCCATACACGTCATCGAGCTTTTCGCGCTCGTCTGGAGTGTAGTCGTCTACAGATTGATCTGATCCTGCCCAGTCAAACTTTTCTTCCGGCTCGCGGAATTGAAGTTCACCGTTTTTAACAGTTTCTGGACCGTGATCAAATTTGTTTCCTCCTTTGTCAGAGTCATCTGTAGAATCAGCTTTAACATCGCTAGACGATTCAGCCTCTACATCTACTTTGGTTGCTTTTTTCTTCTCTTTGTCTGTCTTCTTGCTGTCGTCAGCTTTGCCTTCAGGAGCAGTTACTTTCTCTGCTTCGTCCTTTGTAGCACTGGCTTTAGCCTGAGTTTTTTGAGAAGTTTTTTCTGGAGTGTCACCTGATTTAGATCCTTTGTCTTCTGCGCTGTCAGCTTCTGCTGCTGCTTTTGCTTCCGACTTTGCTTCAGGTTTTTTTAAGGTCTCCTTCTGATCGGTTACCTCTTGTTTCTTTTCTTCAGTATTCTCTACTGAATCCTTTTTTTCTTCAGCCATGTTGGCATTGTTAATTTGTATCTCGTCCCAATTTCTGGATTGACATCAACGAGAGAAATTTGCAAAAAGCCCGTGTCAACTTGCAGGCTCACTTTTTCAAAATGAGGTGCAAAAGTAGTGATTTTATCAGGTCTGCGAAATTTCTACAAATCTTTTTAGTAAAGAGGCTCTTGAAGGTCATTGGGTTACAACCAATCGCGCTACCTGTCCGCTGTCGTTTTTGACAAAATAAACTCCTGCTTTCAGAGCTGATACGTCCGTAGAGTTCTGATTGCGAATAGTTTTAACGAGACTACCTGATGCAGAAAAAATTTGAATTTCTTTTTCGATTCGGCCAAAATATAAAACCCCGGATTGGTTGGGGTTGGGATAAATCTCGAACCTCAGCTCTTCCTGTCCGGGTTCTTTGACAGACACCGTACCGCCTTCGTTGCTGGCATCTGGAGTGGTACCAATAAAAGTAACCCAGTTGGGACCACCATCCGTGAGCCTTCCCAGAGACTCGTCTGTAGCCAGGTCCACAAAGTTTATTTCATCTGCCAGTGAAAAACCATCAGGACCGTAGAGCGCCAGCTCTTCTCCAGCATTGTTGAGTCGGAAGTTGACGTGGTTGACACCTTGCTCCTGATCTTCATCAGCGTAAAAAAGCATCCAGTCACCGGGTTGGATGGTCGTGCTGTCTGTGTTGTTCGTTGTAATTTGAAATTTTGTTGGGTTCTCCTGATCATCCGTTAGATAATACCCTGCAAGATTTACCGGGTATGGATTGGGGTTATACAATTCAAACCAATCTTCAAATTCACCAACATTATCGGCAATATCTGTCATATTCGCAGCGAGAAGTTCATTGATGTAAATCTCTTCAGGCTCGATTATAATTAGAGTATTTGTTACTCTCGGAGTTGGAATATCGAACAGGATAGAGTTCAAACCTCCGTCCGTAGATCTACCGTAGGAAACATCTGAGTCGAGGTCGGGAAAAGAATACTCGTCAACTATTGACGAACCGTCTAACCCGTAAAGCACGAGGTCACCATCTCCCGAAGAAATTTCAAATTCAGTGTGATTAGCTCCCTGTCCCAGATCACCATCGGCCCAAAAGACAATGAAGTCGTTGCCCTCAACAGTAGTTCTCACCGGATCGTTAGAAGGAATTTGAAACAATTCTGAACCATTGTAGGAAACGTAGTAACCGGCCAAATTCACTTGTTGGGCATTTGGATTGTAAATCTCAAACCAGGGCTCGTGTTCGTTAGCCTGGTCATCGATATTATTCTGATTTACCGACAGCACTTCATTGATAAATAAAAGCTGTGTTTCTTGCGGTGCTTCCTGATTTGTTTCTTCTGGTGTAGGAGAATTGAAGAAAATCCAGTTTTCGGCACCGTCAGATTCTCTTCCGTAAGAAATGTCGGTTTGCTGTTGACCGAAGTCCACCTGATCGATTATGGTTGTACCATCTGGATCAGTGAGAATAATGGTCTCTCCATCTCCACCAGAAAGTCTGAAGTTTGTGTGGTCTGGTCCCTGAGTAATGTCATTGTCTGTCCAAATCAGAATGTGATTTCCCTGAGTGACAAAAAGAGAAGCATCAGTTGGAATTTGATACTGCGTGAGGTTTTGTGCATCATCAGAAAGGTAATAACCCGCCAGGTTTACTGGTACACTTCCGCCATTGTAGATCTCAATCCAGTCATCGTATTCATCAAAATTATCGGCAATGGTCGTTGAGTTGGAAGCCATGATTTCATTAATGTAAAGCTGGGCAAAAGAAAATTGGCTCCCGAGTAGTATGGTGAGAAAAGTTAGGGTTATACGCATGTTTTGATAGTTGATTTTCGAGGGCTAAAATTAAATAAAATGGATTGCACTTAACAATTCCTTAACCTGACTTTCTTGAAATGCAAAACGTTGCGCTACTCCACAGGTACCGTTTCGCCATCCACTTTCTTGAACCCTCTCACATCTTCTGCTTCATCATATTCAAAAGAGTCGATGGTGAGGACTTCGCCCTTCTCATCTTTTATGAAAATTGCCACCCATTCGCCATCCTCATCAAGCTTGAAGTTTGTGTGAATTTCATTACCGTGCATATCCTGGCCATCGCACCAGACCTTGATCTTTTCTCCCGAGTCAATAAAAAGTTCTGGTAGCGGAAATCTAAAAGGTCTGTCTGTTCCTTTATCAGTAATGAACCACTCTCCAGATTTAATATGGATTTCGCGATCCGTGGTGTTGAGAATCTCAATAAAGTCACTCTCTTCTCCGTATTCTGTGACAGTTTTGGAGTCTTCAACTATCACTTTTACGATTTTAAGATCTCCAGGAGATAGTTTGGTTTGAGGTTCTTCGGACACTCCAAAGTAAACAGCTACCGCTGCGAGACCTACCAGGAGAAGAAAAACCGCGACTTTAACATTTCGATGTTTGAGCATAACTGGTCAAATTGCACTGGCTCAAAGTTTACATTTTTAGTTTACAAATCGCCCGATACTGTTCTTATTTCTGTGTTTTCAACATCAAACTCTCTGAAAGCAGCCTGAATTCTTTCGGCTTCCATCCTGCTGTTTACTGGTTTTGTAAAATAGTCGGTGTAATCGGACTTGTTTTCCTGCACCACTCCGTAACGGCCTTCGAGCATCAGCATCGCCCTGGCTACATCAGAAGGAACCTGATTTTCGAATCGTCCAATAAACACGATGAATTGCTCTTTCGGTTCTTCTCTTTCGGGTTGTGCATTTTCGGAGGCAAGCTGTCTTGCTCTGTCTACGGAAATTCGCTCTCCGTTGTAGTAAGCTGTGACGAATGCATCGGAAATTCCGGAGTTTCGGACTTCGGCTTTGCGCTGATCGGCACTGTTGTAATCATTAAAAACCCCCGTTGTGTAGCGAGTCAGTCCAGATGCGGTTTTGTCTCTATTCAAAGGTGTGATATCCAACTCAGACTTTTTCACTGGCTTGCTAAACACTCCAATTTGAACGGTGAAGAAAACACCGTTGATTTCGGAGACGGAGGTAGACTCTACTACCCTTTCATCTTCCGCATTCCCTGAAGTATTTTCAGCAATTGGGGATTCTTCTAGTCGTGTCTCTTCCGATCGGGCTTCTGCCAAAGGTGCATCTTCAGCACCTCTAGCTTCGTCAGTTGAGATGCGCTCCCCATTTCGATAGGCCACCACAAATGCATCGGAGTAGCCAAGTTCTCGAACTTGATCGCGGACTCCCTGCGCTACATCAAACTGATTGAAGAGACCCACGGTGTAGCGTGTAATTCCGTTATTGAGATTGTGCGCCATCACTGGTGCAAACTCCCTGAAGTGATCCTGTGGAATGGGGTTTCTGAAGGCTCCAACCTGAACCTGGTAAACAATCCCATCCGGCATTTCAGTGACTTCCGGAATCGGGTTTTCTTCAGAATAAACTGAACTCTGCGATCTGGCAAAGAGGTTTTCATTTAGGGTTTTTGGCATCTCAAGTCGAGCCAGGTCTGCTGCAGTAGCGTTTTCGAACTTTCTGCTCGGTCGACTTTTAATTCCGGTAATCAGAGCTTTAAAATCAGTTTCGGCTTCTACAATCGCTGCATCGAGCATCGTGGCCTGCTGACGGGTTTTCTCTCTGGCCTCGCGAACTTCTTTGTACTTCACTTCTGCCTTAACTCTCAACCGTGTAATTTCATCCTCAATTTTCTGCTTCTCTTCAGGCTCTGAAGTGGCAGCAAGCTCTTTTTCGAGCGATTCTATCTGAGTGTTGACTTCCGCGTAAGCTCTTTTCTTTTGCTGGAGGTCGCTAATTGTTTCACCGAGATTTTTCTGCTGCTCTTTTATTTCCTCAACCTGCTGGTTGTACTCTGCAAACTGGTCATCCGACTCTAGCTCCTCAAGTTGATTGGGCGATAGTTCTTTCTCAAATGCTTCGCGCTGATTTACCTGAGCCACAACCATTTTTCGAGCTTCTTGCTCTTCGTTACCTTTTGTGTTTTCGTCAAACCTTGACGCAGGCTCTTCATTTCTTGTGGTTTCATTCAATGTAAGAGTCGACTCATCTTCGTTTGTAATTTGTTCAGGAGATTCCTCTGCTACTGGCAAAGCGCTATCTTCTGTGTTGCTGGCAACTTCTTCGGATGAATCATCCTGACTCACTTGCTCCGAAACCACATTAGATTCTGTGGTCTCTTGCTGACCTCCTCCGGGCATTTCAGCCGTTTCGGCCATTTCATTATTGGTGCTCTTTGGATTTGCCGAAGACCTGGCTACCAAATCTTCGTTCCAACTACCATCTTCGTAAACCTTTGCAATCGCTTTTTTACTTTCAATAGCTCTTGACTCGTAAACGTATGCCTTCTTGAAAAGCAAGTTTTGATCAACTGGATTGCTCTCATTCATGGCAACGCCACGAAGCGAATCCGCTTTGGTCATGTTTCGTTGAACAGCAGACTCCAGGAGTTCGACATACTCCATTTCCTGAGCTGTCAGATCATCTCCTGAAATTCTTCTTTGAGTGCCAATCACATCATCGTAATCCTCGAGGGTTTGTTCAACCATTCTACGCACCTTGGTGCCGTTTCTGGCTTCTTCTTCAGCCAGATCGAGAATTGCGTTGTCCAGCTTTCTGATTGTACGCGAAGACTCATCGCCATTGTCAACTTGTGATTGAAGCTCAGAAATTTCAGTTTTTAGTTCTGAGATGTCATCTTCATTTCTGAATCGCAAGTTCACACCCGCCTGAGCAGAATACATTTCCTCAAACGTCTCTGAATCATAAGCCGCATCCATCTCTACTTCTGAGGGCTCATCAAGATTGGCCTTGAGTCTCAGCTCCACCGGTTCGGAAGCAATTACTTCAGCTGTTTCTTCGCTTACAGACTCTTCTTCTAAATCCTGTGATAAAGAGTTTTCCGTAGCACTTACTTCGGTGAGCTCAGAACTTGTGTCTTCAGCTGATACACCTTGAGGTTGTGTGTTTTCAGATGGTGTTTCTTCTGTGGCATTCTCAGCCAGGAGGTTTGGGTTGGCTTCCTGACCGGTCTCCAATTCCGTGCGCAGGCCATTCATTCTGGTCATGGCCTTGTACTTTCTGTTTTCGAGTTCCTGATTCATTTTCTGAGCAGAAAAAGGAACTTCCTCCTCACGAGATTTGTATGATTCTAACTGGAATTTTTTCTTATCGATAAGTTGTGCAAACTTTCTGTTGAGTTCAATCTCTTGCTTCGATTTGGTTTGCTCTGAGGTATTCTTGTCGTTGATCTCATTGAGCTCGTCAACGTAGATTTTGTCCAGAGTTTTCAGATCAAATTGAGCTTTTTTGACATCATCTCTGGCCGCCTCCAGTGAATCGATTTTTGAAGGATCTGTCTCCTCCTCAATTTCCTCTCTCAGCTGATTATCAAGTTGGATAAGTTGCTGTGATTGAGCATCGTACTCAGTGAGTGAGTTCACCTGTGGTAGTGACTCAGCCAGCGACTTTACTTCCTCGTTCTCAACATCTGTTACACTCGGAATCTCTTCTTTATTGAGCTCTGCTGCAAGTGCCTCACTCTCATTCTGTCCCGCAGAAACCTCCTCTGATTGCTCTGTGAATTCAACAGCATCCTCTTCGCCATCGGTTGTTCCAGTGCCGCTTTCGTCCAATTCCACTTGCGAGGTGGCAACATCATCAGCATTTTCCTGAGTATTATTTCTGTCTATGGCGTCTTCACCTGAATCTGCATTCTCCTGGCTGGAAGCTGAACTCGATGATGCATCAGCTACATCCTTCTGAGTAGTAGAAGCATTTTGAGCCACGTCTTGCTGAGATGCTTGATCAATAATATCCAACTGAGACTTCAGTCGATTCATCTCCTCAATTTCTCTTCGAATGGTTTGCCGGTCTGACTCGCTGGCCTGAGCCAATTCCTTGTTCCAAAATTCGAGATGCTCTTCAATTTGAGATGTGAGTTCGGCTGAAGTTCTTTCGACCTCTTGTGGCGAAATTTCTTCTGTATAAAACTTCGAAGAGAATGCGTCTACAGACTCCTGCAATTGATCTGATTTTTTCAGCTCAATAGGTGAACGGTCCTGATAATTTTCAACAAGAGCCACCGATTTTATGTCATTCCTGGTGAACTTCATTTCATCGCTGGCGAGCACCATCGACTCTTCATCGTTGAAATCAAGTTCCGCAGTTCGCTTTTCAATTGATGTGAGTTCAGTGGTGAGTTCCGTGCGTTTTTGTTCCAGAGGCTCACCCTTTAACTCTTCCGATTGACCAACGCTTTCATCTTTGGTGTTGTAGAGAAATACCTGAGCACCGGCCAGGTTTGCCACATCAACAGCCTCGTTAGCTTGTTCACGCTTGCGATCAATGTCAGACTTTAAAATTTCATATTCCGACTCAAGTTGGTTAACACGCATTTGCACCTCTTCTTTGTCTTTGCGGTCGGCTGTGGCCGCCAGGCGTTCGCGCATTACCTGAAGGTCCCGCATGACCGAGCGAGCATCTGATTTCAGATCTTCTACATCTTCGTACAATTCACGGCTTTCCTTCTCCTTTTCAGCTTTGGTTCTAGCCGCAATTTCACCTGGCGATTTCGTTTCTTCTTTCTGAATTCTTTGATCATCGTGCTCAGCTTTCAAGGCTTCAAACAACTCTTCTTCGCGTCCTGCAGTGAGCGCTTCCTGGGCTGAATTCTTTCTGCTGACAACGGCCTCTTTTTTCTCCTCCAAATCAGCTGAAAACTCTTCGGAACGTTCAGACAATTTGAGAGCAGCGGCTACTTCTACGTTTAGCTTCTTCACTTCGCTCATCAGATCGCTAAGCTGGGCCAGATCCTCAAGATATTTTTCTTTATCAGTTTTATCAAGCTGTGACCTCAGATCACTAATTTCCTTGAGCAGGCTGTCCGCTCGCGATTGCTTTCTTTCTGCGAGTGCTACAAACGAAGACGACTTTCTCGACTCTTTTTTCTCGGCTTCAGAAAGTTCTGTGATCTTCTCATCCATTTGAGCAATTACATCTTCAGATGTTGTGCCTTCAGAAAAGCCTGCACGAACAGCAGGGTTAGCATCCTGATCTGAGTTGCTTTCGGTATCCGCCAAAAGTGGGTCATCGGCATTGACGTCAAGACCTGCTTTTTGACGAATAACATCAAGCGACACATCGGCAAGATCGAGGTCCTGAGGATTGTCGAAAAGATTGTCAACGATCAACTTTTCTGCTCCGTCTTCTTTCACGAGTCGCATTTTCTGCTGAACTAAAACCGGCCTGTCAAACTCAGGGATTCTGAGGTTAGCTTCGTGTATGTATGCACTTCCCTCCACCTCTACTTCCAGAGTGTAGTTTCCAGGTCGATCAAAAGTCAGGGCGTAGTCTCCAGTTATGTCGTCAGAATTTTCAGTGCTGATCAGCCTTTTGTCGGCTCCAGCCATCACTCTGATTGTCGCGTTCTTTTGAGATGGATTGATTTCAGAAATGAAGTCGCCTTCGATGGCAACCACATTGAGAGGTATGGTTTTCACCTTCACTTTGTAAACGTGCATCTTGTTTTGCGAGCTCGTTCTATCCGATGAAAAATATGCTGTTTCCTTTTTCTTATCTACCACATAGAAGATATCGTCTGCAGGTGTATTCACCGCAAAATCCATATTTTCAGGTGGTCCAAAACTACCATCTGATTCGTTGTACTGACTTTTGAAAATATCGAAGCCACCCATACTGTTGTGGCCTTCTGATGCGAAGTAGAGTGTTTTACTCTCGTTGTGATAAAAGGCAAAATCTTCGTTTTGCTGAGTATTCACAAAACCTTCAACTTTTTCAGGATCGCTCCACTTACCGTCAGGCAAAAGGTAGGCGCGGTAGATATCCGTACCTGTTTCTTCGTCCTTTCCATAGCTGGGGAAATAAACTTCAGTTTCAACACCCCCGTAGTGAATGGTACTCTGGTAATCCTTTTTCTTATCAATTCTGGAAAGAAGCTCCTCGGGTGTGGTTAGCATTCTTCCACCGATGTTGTCGAGATTGTAATATCGAAAGTAATCATTGATCGATGCTTCTGTTTTTTCCAGCACTACCACCTCTTTTATGCTCGACAAGAGGCTCTTCCCAAATTCACATTGTTCAATAAGAGACTCTACTTCAAACTCCTCAAGCTGATCTTTATCAGCTTTTTGCCTAAACTTTTCATAGGAGTCGATGGCCTCCTCGAACTCGTAATTCAGGTGGTAAGCGCGACCAAGGAAATAGTGAGCCAGTGGATTTTTTACTCCTTTTTGGATTGCAAAATTGAGGTGCTTTATGGATGTGGTTTGCCCTTCTCCAGTGTAAACTGCACAGGCACCAAACTTGAAGTTTAGAACTGGACTCTGCGGGTGCAAACTCACTAGCTGTGAATACACAGGAAAAGCTTCCGCATACTTTTGCTCGGCAAATAAACCATCAGCGCGCTCCATTAGTTTATCCTCAGACTGCTGAGAAAAAACTGAAAAAGCTGCTGCGGTCAATAGGGTGAAAACCAATAGCTTCTTCAACATAGTTCTGTAGAGAATTGACCGAGAGATTCATGTGGTGAAAATCTCGATTTCTCCGCTAAGTTATTCTAAATTAAACTCAAAACTAATGACTTAAGTCATTTCAGAAAATGCCTACAAAGCACTTCTAAAAATTCTGAGTTCGATCATTCCGATTTTCTTTCAGAGTATTAAAAAATCATTCTTCTCAAAAAGTAGTTCAGGGCCAAATTTGAAAAATTTCCGGTAGTCTTAATCTACTCAATTCAATAAATAATCAAAAAGTTATCCTCATAATCAGCGACTTGCCCCTGCTCTTTCCGTCTGGTTGATCTACCCTGGTCCTGAAGTTGAGTTGATGACAAAAAAATAGCCCAAATCGCGAGATCTGGACTATTTATTTTTGCGCGGCTGTATCCTAAACCACTAGCAATTTTTTTATTGAAGTTCGATGTCGAGGTCGATTTTCACGTTGGACAGAGCTTTTGAAATCGGGCAACCTTCTTTGGCGTTATTTGCCAGTTTCTCAAATTCCTCTTTAGAAATTCCAGGAACTTTTCCTTTGAGCTTAAGCTGAATGTGGTTGATTTCAAAATCTTGCGAGCCCTCAACCTGTTCGATTGTCACTACCGAATCGGTATTCAGTTCATCAGGCGTGTAACCATTGCCACCGAGTTGAAAACTCAAAGCCATGTTGAAACATCCGGCATGTGCCGCTGCAATCAGCTCTTCCGGATTGGTTCCCATTTTGCCATCCTCATTCTCAAAACGCATTTTGGTTGAGTATGGCTGTTTGTCAAATGCTTTGCTTTGTGTAGTTAGCGATCCTGATCCTTCTTGTCCTGATCCTTTCCAAATAGAGTTTGCTCTTCTTTTCATTTTGTTTGTTTTGAATGGGTTTGTTTCTAGAATACAATTGAAAAGTGATTCTGTTTAGCACAACGGATTCCAATTGAAATTATCTCTTCGATCCAGTCTTCATCATTACCCAGATAAGACCGATTGTGACTGTAATAATGAGGAATAAGGCTGGCAATCCACCGAGGTTCGAAAGCATCTTAATCCCATCAATTCCTGCAAGCTTCACCATCAAAAATGCGACAGTACCGATGGTTAGTCCCCAAACGATTTTGATCAACACTGGCGGAGAAGGCGACTCTGGAGAGATCCCTGTAGAACTAATACCTCCCATGGCTTCGGTGTTGGAATCTGCTGCAGTAACGTAGCTCAGAAAAGCCGTAAACAGAAAAATAGCTGCCAAAATCTTGCTCAGCGGAAGCGCTTCAAACAAGGCGTAAATCACTCCTTCGGGATTGTCGCTGGCAGTGAGGTCAGCGAGATCTGTACCTGAGAGCTGAAGGTGTAGAGCTGTTCCACTGAAAACTGACATCCAAAAAATGCCGAACAACGAAGGCAGGATCCAATTAAAGGTGAGAAACTGACGAACGGTGTAGCCATAGCCCAAGCGACCTAAAAACAATGAAGTGATCGGTGCCCATGCTAGCCAGTTGGCCCAGTAAAAGGTCGTCCAGCTTTTTGGCCATGGATCATCGGGCTGCAGCATGGAAACTACGCTGTCCTCGGGCAGATGGATAAAGTAATCCCAAAGTGCGCTTGCAGCCCCGGAAATAATTTCCACGGTTGGCCCCGCGAAAAACACAAACAAGGCCAGGGCGAAAAAAACACGGATGTTGATGTCGGAGAGAATGCGGATTCCGCGCATGAGCCCAGTGATAGCAGAGATTACAAACGCACTTACAACCAGTAGGGTGATTAATAAGAGCCACCGCCCCCCATCAAATTCGAAAACACTATTGAGCCCGCCAGACAGGGTCAAAATGCCGGCTCCCAGCGAGGCAGCCATTCCTGCGACCAGTGCAAACAAACAAATACTGTCAATGACTGTGGCCAGCCAGTTGGCTTTCCCTTCTTTTACGAAAGGGTAAAGAGTAGACTTTAAGCTAAACGAACGCTTGTTGTTGTAAAAAGCCAGAGCGAACATCACTGCCGGAACTGAATAAATGGCGTATGGAGTGAAGCTCCAGTGAAGGTACATTGTCGACAGCGCATTGTTGGCGGCTTCAGCAGAGTTAGGCTCCAGCCCCTTGAATGAAGGTGGATTTGTGAGGTGATAGATGGGCTCAGCCGTTCCCCAGAAAATAATTCCTGTAGCGACTGTCGTGCAAAGCACTATCGAAAACCATCGCCAGCGGTTGAGAAATGGCTCCGCATCCGCACCGCCAATTTTCTGCTTTCCAATCGGATGAAAATACGCAACGATGCAAACCAAAAGCATCAATGCTGTGCCGGCACTAAAGAGCCAGCCAAACTTTTCGAGTACAAAGTCGTTGAGCACGTTGGCCTTCTCCAGGAAATTTTCAGCGTCCATCAAACTAAAGATGAGCGTGCCAACGAGCAGCAAAAATGGTGGCCAAAACACCTGATGCCTGAATAGCTTCATGAAATCGCCCGATCTCTTTCGAATATCTTTGATAGCTCCTGGTTTTGGTTGAAAGATAGAAAAGAATTCTTCTCTGATGATCTTCCTCACCTCTCCCGCATTTTCACCTACATTTGAAAAATGGGATCGCTTTTGTTTTTATCACTCGTGTCTGTGATTGGTGTTATGATGAGCTTTGCTTTCAGAGGCATCTTTCACAAAGTGATCACTATTGGATTGGCGGTTTCCGTACTGGCCTTCTTTGTCCCTTCCGTGATTGCAATCGATATCAGTTTTTGGCTTCTGTTGGCGATGGCACTCTGCACGCTAATCTATGGCATTTCTATGAAGGACATTACTGGAATTGAAAAAGCATTTATTAGCTCACTCGGCTTCCTTTTTACTGCCTATCAGGTGATGCAGTACTTTCACGCACCTGGCACTTCCTGGATCCTGGCTCTGATGATTGTTCCTCTCTTTCTATTCGCAATCATTCTTTTTCGTCATCACGAAAACCTCAATCGTTGGATTAGTTTTATGGTCATCTGGGTAGCCTTTGTCCTGGTCGATCTGGTGAATCTAATCATCGGTTAAGTAAAGTATCGGCTTTTTTGCCGAAATCCAATATTATCGTCTTATACAACGATACTTGCGTTTATCGCTTATTTAATCGATATTTGACGATATCGTATCCTCAAACGATAATCAAAAAAAATATGATCGCAGTTATCACAGGAGATATCATCAACTCTCAGAAAGCCAACCCAAATGAATGGTCTGAAGCACTTAACGATGCACTAAACCGCTACGGTACATCACCTCAAAACTGGGAAATCTATCGGGGCGATAGTTTTCAGCTAGAGCTCGAACCAGCTGAAGCTCTAACGTGCGCTTTCTATCTGAAAGCTGTGATCAAACAGTTCAAGCATCTCGACATTCGCATGGCCATTGGCGTTGGACAGAAAAGTCACAAGGCCAATCACATCACCGAATCAAACGGAACTGCATTTGTGCATTCAGGGCAATGCTTTGAGGAACTGAAGAAGAAGACACTTGCATTTCGATCTGAAAATAAAGCCACTAATGAAGAAATCAATTTGTATTTTCAGCTAGCTCTTCTAACGATCGACCGATGGCCAAACGCAGCTTGCCACGTTATGCAGGTAGTGCTCGAAAACCCGGAGTTGACGCAAACTGCACTTTCAGAAAAAATGAAAAAATCGCAGAGTACCATCAGTGAAAGCCTGAAAAGACTCGGATACGATGAGATGATGCTACTTAATGACCGATTTCAAAAACTCGTTGAAAAATTATGATTGCTCTACTTCTCAAGTTACTTCTGGCTCATGTTCTAGGCGATTTCGTGCTGCAGCCTGATAAGTGGGTTGAGAAAAAGAAAGATCGCAAAACCAGGTTTCCTTACCTTCTGCTCCACGGACTGGTGCACCTTGCTCTGTTGCTGGTCCTGCTCAAATTCAGTCTTGAGTATGCAATTGGAATTGCTGTGATCGTAGTTTCGCACTTGCTCATCGATTGGCTCAAACTGGAGTTGCAACGTTTCAATGGACGCTGGTTGTTTTTTGCAGATCAAGTCGCTCACATTGCGGTGATTCTGCTCGTAATCAGCTACTATTTCCAATTTTCTATTCCCTATCAAAACTTCTTGAACCCACAAACATTGCTGTTGACCCTGGCTCTTCTCACAGTCACTTTTGCCTCAGGAGTGGTAATGAGAGTTCTGACATCCCGGTGGATGATCTCTGAAGAGCAGGAAGGCGAATCGCTACCTGATGCCGGCAAATACATCGGTATGTTGGAGCGACTCTTTGTCTTCGGTTTCGTGGCGATGAATTACTGGGCAGGAATTGGATTTTTGTTGGCGGCTAAATCCATTTTTCGCTTTGGAGACCTCACTCGGGCAAAGGACAGAAAGCTAACAGAGTACATTCTTATCGGAACCTTACTGAGTTTTGGTATAGCTATTTTTATCGGTCTTGTTTACAACAAGTTAAAACTGATCATTTCAATAATAGCTTAAACATAAAATTACCAGTTCCACTTACCGTTTTCATCTACAATCGGTAGTGTGATTTTGTAGCGATGTGTTATGTGTCGAACCACAAAAACAAAGATGATCGACAGCGGTACGTAGATTCCTTTTGGCACATCCAGATAGTACAATGAAAAATACAAACCACCACCGGCTGCGCTCGCAATGGCGTAAATTTCTTTCCTCGTGAGGAGCATGGGTTTTTCTCCGGTGATGATGTCTCGAATCAAACCTCCAAAAGTTGCAGAAATAGTTCCCAAAGCGATACAAATAAAAATATTCAGATCGTAGCTCATGCCTTTTTCTATACCGGCTACCGTAAAAAGTCCCAAACCTGCAGCATCAAAAAGATAAACGAAGTAATTCATTTTATTCATGGCGGTGTTGAACAGTAAACTTAAAAGCGCACCTGTCACAATGGTAATGATCAAAATGCTGTTGTCCATCCAGTCGACTGGAGTGCTGCCAATTAGCGCATCTCTCACCGTACCACCACCAATCGCTGTAACAAAAGCAAGCACAAAAACACCAAAGATGTCGAACTTCTTCTTGATCGCCAAAGTAGCTCCCGACACGGCAAAAGCCAGAGTTCCTAAAATATCCAGGACACTAAAGACAGTGATTTCTATTTCCATGGGGCAAAATTAGAGGAAGATTGGAGATCCAGTAAATAATAAAACTGGAACTTCTGAATTGCCTAGCTGATTAATAAAATTCCAAATCTCAAATAGCAAATTCCAAATCAACAGAGCCGGAAGCACTTTGTCGAATGCTATTCTTTCATTTCCGTATTTCTAATTATTGCAGAAAGAATATTCTTCAGTTCATTGGCTTCCTGCATCAATCTGGAAATTTCCACATGGTGTTTTTCATTTCCTTCGAGAAGTAGCCTTAAAAAGAATATGCATTCCTTTGCTTCCTTCCTGGAAATCTTCGCCCTCATCAAAAAATCTTTCTGGCCTAACTTTTCATTCGCTTCAATGTAATTAGCTCCAACACTTCCTGATGCCCGAACTAACTGTTTTCCATCTTCAAAATTTACGGTGTTTCCTGGCAGTGAACGAACAAGACACCTCACGTCTTTGGCAAACAGAAAGGTTCGCTCTTCCAGATCATACTTTTTGCTCATAGAGTTAGTGTTTAGTGAGTTAAGAACTCTTAAAAGTAATGATCTTCAGCAAGATACCCCCCCCCACGAAAAGCTCTTAGAGTTTAACATTTCAAATATGGCGCTTGAAATTTGCTATTTGGTGCTTGTTATTTGGGATTTGGGTGCTTGTTGCTTGTTTTTTGGAGTTTGGTGCTTGGAATTTATCCCTTCAGCTTTTCCACCAAAGGAATCAACTTCTCTATCGTAACATGTGGCATCAGTACCACCTTGTACCAATTAGGCTTGTTGTGATCGTCCGGTACCAGACCGAACTCATCGGCAATCTCGGGAGTCACAAACTCAGAGCGAATTGTAACGATATTTGAGCACGGGTTTCTGTAATAGCGGATTTTAGCTTCATCCAGTTGCTCAACGAGCCACGAAGTTCTTTTCATCAAAACCAGCATTTTCTCTTCCCAACCATAGCGACCGTAGGTCATCAGAATCATCCAGACTGCAATGGCGTTAGCTCCAGAGCGACTCCCAATCATGGTGTAATCCTCACCCGCCACATAACTTGCTTCTTTGGTGTTGGCGTATTTCATCCAGTCTTTTCTAATCAAGAAAATTCCTGTTCCATAAGGCGCCTGAACCATTTTGTGAGCGTCAAGCGTCACCGAAGTCACGTGTGGATTTCTAAAGTCCAATTCATTGTCGGGGTTGGTAAATGGATAAACAAATCCTCCATAGGCTCCATCAACGTGGAGTTTAAACTCGCAACCTGTAGCTTGCAGAGCATCGATGTAAATCTGCGGATTGTCAACAGATCCAAACATTGTGGTCATCATGTTAGCCACCACGATGAAATATTTTTTCCCTTCTTGCTTCTTGTTTTCAATGACCTGGTCGAGATCATCGCGAAGCAGTTTCCTTTCATCATCAGACACTTTCACGCTTGCCATCCCAATTCCGAGAATATCGGCAGCCTTACTCATGGAGTAGTGAAAATCGTGCGAGCATAGAATGCAAATTTCTTCGTGCTTTGCATTTTTCTCTTCTCTAAAAAAGTTTCGGTAAATCCAGATGGCCTGCATGTTGGCTTCGGTTCCTCCAGAGGCAACGTAGCCGTCAAACTGTCCTTCATCGCCATTCAAAATATTTTCGGAGCAAAGGGCTATGAGCTCGCGTTCAATCTCCTGTGTTCCGCTGAAAAAAGATTCGGATTTTCCCAGGGTGTGGCAGCCGATGTGGTTTGGGTTGTGAATGAGTGTGGAGAGGAATGGAGCGTCTTTTAGGAATGGTGCATCCTGATAAAAAACCTGATTATCGAGGTGCGAACCTGGAATTCCCAGTGGGTTTTCGTCAAAAAAGTCTACGTTCTTGTCAAGGGCTTCAAAAACGCGTTTGTTGATCTCATCTTTACTCAGCTTTTTCCACTTACTCATTGTGCTACAATTTTATTTTTTGCAAAAGTAGCGGGTTGAGTTGAGGTAAAAAGAATTGAATCAGGATTTATTGGCTTTTCCTACTTTGGACAGAAACCCTTAGCCCTGGTCAATTTAAAAATATAAGTTGCCTTGAAGTTTCGACAGACACTTCGTAAAAAAGAAAAACCGGCCCTGGAACTAAATCCAAGGCCGGTTTTCTGTCATTCATTCATCTCTTTTTTTCGAGTGAAGCTGAGATATGAAATTTTTTAGCAAGGCTTGCGAAGATCAGCAAAGCGCAGTTTACCTTAGTAAATGAGCATTAGCTGATCGAGTGTAACGCAGCTAGAGGATTTCATAGCCAGCTTTTAAGAACATTTGCTGTGCCCGCAGCTCTTACAGTTCAGACACCCCTCTTCATAAACCAACGACTCTTCACCACACTGTGGGCAGGTTGAGCCTTCTACTTTAGTTCCCGTTGGGATGTATTTTTTCAAAGCTCTGATCACACCGTTTTTCC
Organism: Halocola ammonii; assembly: GCF_049334165.1. NCBI lineage: Bacteria > Pseudomonadati > Bacteroidota > Flavobacteriia > Flavobacteriales > Halocolacceae > Halocola > Halocola ammonii. Next base: position 63,352 of record NZ_JBEGHD010000004.1, on the reverse strand, counting down.
ACGTGTTCAGCGACTCGTCATTCAGGTGCAGGTTGTCGACCATGTGAACCACGTCCAACAATGGCATTCCGTGACGAAGTACACCGCTGATCAGTTTCGCGTAGTTCCAGAAAACCGGATCGAACGAGCGCGAAAGACCTTCGATAGTCACACAGTAGCCGTCTTTGTCCTGGTAGCGGAAGTCGTAGCGGCTCTTGCCTGTTTCTTCATCGCGGTTCTTGATCACGTATCCTTCTTTCACTGAGCTCGGCAAGTGGAAAGAGTCTTCTGCTCTACCCGTGAATACTTCGTAAGGACGATCATTGAGCAATCCAACCACGGCAATCCACTTCTCCGAATTGTTATTAAAACGAACCACGTCAGAAGCCAATGACTTAGGACGCTCAGGAGCTTTTGTTTCTACTACAGTTCCTTCTTCATCCACGTCTTTCTTTTGGTCAGAAACCAAAACTCCAGAACGGGAACCTTCGCGGTACACGGTGATTCCTTTACATCCACTTTCCCATCCAGTTTGGTAGATCTCACCTACTTTTTCTTCGGTGATATCTTCCGGGATGTTCACAGTTACACTAATTGAGTGATCTACCCATTTTTGAACAGTTCCCTGAAGGCGAACCTTGTTTACCCAATCAACATCACGAGCTGTAGCTCCATGATAGGGAGATTTTTCAATGAGTTCGTTCAGCTTTTCTTCTGGCCAGTGGCGAACTTCATCGAGCTCGTAGCCTTTGCTTTCCAGCCATTTTGCAAACTGGTGGTGGAACACAGCAAATTCTTGCCAGTGATCACCCACTTCGTCAACGAAGTCAGTTCTCACGTTTTTGTCGTTCGGGTTGATCTTCTTTCTGCGCTTGTAAGACACCATAAAAACAGGCTCAATTCCCGAAGTCGTTTGCGTCATCAAGCTGGTGGTTCCCGTTGGCGCGATGGTGAGTGCGGCAATATTTCTACGACCGTACTTTTTCATGTCGTCAAGCAAACCAGGCTCTGCATCGTCCAGACGCTGAAGGAATGGATTATCAACTTCTTTTTTCCAATCGAATACTCCAAATGCACCTCTGTCTTTAGCGAGGTTAACTGATCCGCGGTAAACTGAAACAGCTAGTGTTTTGTGAACTTTCTCTGCAAACTCGATAGACTCCTCAGACCCGTAGCGAATTCCGAGTGCAGCCATCATATCTCCTTCACCAGTGATACCAATTCCGGTTCTGCGACCGTTGATGCACATTTTGCGAATCTTGTTCCAGAGGTCGAGCTCAGTTCTTTTGATTTCTTCAGTTTCTGGGTCTTTTTCGATTTTATTAATGATCGCATCGATTTTCTCAAGTTCGAGGTCGATGATGTCATCGGCAATTCGCTGCGCAAGACGCGAGTGCTCTTTGAACTTCTCAAAGTCGAACACTGCATTTTCAGTAAACGGATCTTCAACATAGCTCAAAAGGTTGATCGCGAGAAGACGGCATGAGTCGTAAGGGCAAAGTGGAATCTCACCGCATGGGTTAGTCGACATCGTTGTGAAACCTTCATCAGCGTAGCAATCCGGAATAGACTCACGAACGATGGTGTCCCAGAAGAGGATTCCTGGCTCTGCAGAAGACCAGGCGTTGTGAACGATTTTCTCCCAAAGTCTGCGAGCGTCTACTTCGTTTTCATAAGTAGGATTGTCAGAATTAATCGGGAAACGCTGTTTGTATTTTTCGCCTTTCATGGCGGCTCTCATAAACTCATCATCGATTCGCACAGAAACATTGGCACCGGTTACTTTAGTACCGTCCATTTTAGCATCGATAAAACGTTCGGCATCCGGATGTTTCACAGAGATGCTGAGCATCAGTGCACCTCTTCTTCCATCCTGAGCTACTTCGCGAGTGGAGTTGCTAAAACGCTCCATAAAAGGAACAACTCCGGTTGCAGTGAGCGCAGAGTTCATAACAGGAGAACCAGCAGGACGGATATGAGACAAATCGTGACCTACTCCTCCTCTTCTTTTCATCAACTGCACCTGTTCTTCATCTGTCTTCATGATTCCACCGTAAGAATCACTCTGTCCGTCATTCCCAATTACGAAACAATTCGAAAGCGAAGCCACCTGAAATTTGTTTCCAATTCCGGTCATCGGGCCACCCTGTGGAATGATGTATTTGAATTTTTCGAGAAGGCTAAAAATATCCTCTTCAGAAAGTGGCTGAGGATACTTACTCTCAATTCTTGCAATTTCTTTTGCCATGCGTTTGTGCATGTCATCTGGAGTGCGCTCGTAAATATTCCCGTGAGAATCTTTAAGTGCGTACTTGTTTAGCCACACGCCAGCAGCGAGTTCGTCACCTTTAAAGTATTCCGTGCTCGCTTTCAATGCTTCTTCATAAGAAGTTATATCACTCTGTGTCTTAGTGTTCACCGTGTTTTCCAATGTTCCTGTGCTCATAATATTCCGATTTTTAAGTGCGTTTTGGGAGGGTTAAATCTATCACATAAGTTCCGACTAAACACCATCGAAAAATGGCTGGAAGACGTAAAACATTCCACAAATTTCTGTTAATATCGTCTACAGGTTAACTCCCATCTGAGGTTCAGAATTTAGACGAATGGTTTCAAAATGGGCCATATTTTTATCAACGTAGGTGTTGATTATTTTCTGTCTTGAATCAGTTGGATTTTTCGGTTCCAATGTTTATTAAAAGAGTAACTATTTCGGCTACTCCTTTCTACTCCTCAAATTTTGAAGTGAGAAAATCGATCTTTTGGTTTTTATGAAAATTCTGACGCTCCCCAACAGGGATTCTCATTAACTCTCCTTCTTTATATTTGCTGGCTATGGTAGTTTACGATCCACGCTCCTGGTTTGGACTGATTTTTCAGTTTCACAAGGCCGACACTTTCCGCACACTCTTTTGGGTAATGGTCGCCATTGGCGCTTACACCCTCGCAGTTATTTATGTCGAACTCGAAGTTCTCAAAATTGAGTTCCGGTCAACCACCATTGTACACTCCCTCCTGGGGTTCGTCATCTCTCTGCTTTTGGTTTTTAGAACCAACACTGCTTACGATCGCTGGTGGGAAGGTCGCAAGCAATGGGGTGCTTTAGTAAACGTAAGCCGAAATATCGCTTTTAAGATTGATCGATTCATTTCAGACGAAAACGCAAAAGAAAAAACAGAGCTCGGTCAAATGGTGGGCGCCTACCCTTCCGTTTTAAAAGATCACCTGAGGTTCGAAAGTCACTCTACGCTCACCTCCCATCTGCCCAGTTTTATGAGCGCTCCCAGACAGGGGACTCACGTGCCCAATTATCTGGCAAACGAAATGCAAAAGCGCGTGAGAAGAATTCAAAAGAAAAACGAAATAAGTGAAGCGGAACACCTCGCACTACTGAATGACCTCGGTAAGTTCACCGATATTTTGGGCGCTTGTGAGCGAATATTGAAAACGCCCATTCCATATACGTATAACATCTTCATCAAAAAATTCATCTTCGTCTACATCATCACACTTCCATTTGGATTCGTAACGGACTTTGGCTATTGGACTATCCTGATAACCGTTTTCATTTTCTACACCTTCGCCAGCCTGGAGCTGATTGCAGAAGAAATTGAAAATCCATTTGGACTCGACTCTAATGATCTTCCAACTGATGATTTGGCTGTAACTATCTCCAAGAATGTAAGTGAGATCTTAAGACCGGATGATGAAATTGTAGGCTAGATCAAGCTGATTATAGCAATCACAGCAAGAGCAAAAGAAATGTACAACAGCCAAAAAGGTTGAAGGTGCTCTGGATCGCTGCCAAAAGCAAACTTGCTTAGTTTCAAAAAGAAAGGTCGATTCTTGGTGACCATTCTGTAGGAGCGATCCATCAGCTTTTTAAACCAGGACTTTTGTTCGTACCACTTATCTAACCACGGATGCTTGCCTGCGTGTTTCAAGCTTCTAAAGGCAGACTTAGGGCCTCCGTGTACGCTGCCATCCGGTTCTATCCAGCGTGAAGCTAACATAAATGCGCGCCTGGGAATATCAGGGAATTCATCAGCCGACTTCTGAAAGGTTTTAAACTCTGCCTTATCACCAAGATTTTTCTTCCAGTTCGCAATCCAGTAAGCACAAAAGCCGCATTGCCCATCCCAGACCATTACTGGTTTCTCCTTAGGTGGGTGATCTGTGTGATTGGGTTCTTGATACATAGAACAAAAAAAGGGCTGCAAGAGCCCTTTAGAAATTATTGATTAAATGAGCGCCTAACTCATTTTAATAAGATTCGCATCGATGTTGTGAGCTGTGATCAGCTCTCTGGTAAATTTCATTTGTCCGTAAGGGACCAAAATGTGAAATGAACCATTTTTGATTTTGCTCATCATGCTGAGAAGCTTCCATTTGCTGATGAGCTTATCTTCCTCATCTGTTTTTTTAGCAATCTCAAAATAAAATTTACGATCGTTTTTTGTGGCAGTGATGTCTGGAGTGTATGAAGTCTCTGATTCTTGTTGCTGAAAAGCAGCAGGAGTTTCATAGCCTTCGCAATCGGCTTTTATGTCATCAAATCCCTTAGCCTTCACAATATCCAAAGCTTTGCTAAGAGCTTCATCATACTTCTCATCTGTCCTGGTTTCCTTGAGCATATCAAATTTATTCGTCAAAAATTAATGAAGTAAATATATTAATTAAACTGTTATTTAAACGAAATGGTTCATACGAAAATTGTCTGAAGGCCGTTCAGAAAGGTTGTCGCACTGCGTTTAACTCCTTGATTAAGCGTGAGTAAAAACAATGTAAACGCATTCCGCCTACTTTTTCAAAATTAAGTTGTCGATGGAGTATTTTCCCGGTCCGACCAGGTAAAGAAAGAAGTAAGGAACGAGATACAGAAGTCCGACTTCTTGTTTTGAAAACGGGTCATCTCCATGGACAAGTAGCACGGCTACGAGCATCGTTGCTATTAGAAAGATGAGAGCAGTTCTTGTCAGTAATCCAACAGCGAGTAGGAATGAGCAAAAGACTTCTGCAAAGATCGCGAGAATCAAGGTTACCGAACTATCCATCCCAAATATTTCTGGAAAAGAATCCTTTCGTTGCGCGAATGAATTGAGTTTCGGCATTCCGTGACCAAAAGCCATCATGGCACCAAGTGCCAGCCTCACAATTAGAAGGGGAAAGTCAAGTGAGAGTCTGCGCGAGGAGATGAAATATTTTTGCATTACACGTTGCGGTTTCAGATGATTCTTCAAAGATCTGATTTCTATACGGCCCTTGTAGCAGTAGGTTAATTAGTTTCGAAGATAGTTTTAAACACCCTCTCTCTTGGCACAGTTTCAAAGATCTAAGTGTTAGGATTTTCTGCGGCTCTGTTACCTTTGGCACAAATTTTATTGCATCTTCACCCAAACGAAAAATTGAGCACCATGAAAAAATTCACCTCAACCATTCCCCTTTTGGTATTATTCGCCCTGGCTACTGTTTTTGCTGCATGCTCGAACAACAGCCAATTTGGGCAGAAAGTAAAAGAACCATTTTCGGGAAGTAAATACGAATCAAACAATCGCTTCTTCAGAGCTGTGGGAAAAGGTGACAGCCGAGATGAAAACGTGGCCAAAAACAAGGCCGACTTGCAGGCTAAAGCCGAACTGGCAAAACAGGTTAACACAAATGTAAAAGCTGTGGCCGATCAATACCTTATGGAAACCGAAGTAGATAATGCCTCCGAAATCAACGACAAGTTTCAGAGCCTCACCCGCGAGGTGACAAACACTTCTATTTCGGACCTCAGAAAAATTGGTGAAGAAAAGTATTACGATGCCGAGAAAGATAAATACACCGTTTACATCGCTTACGAAATCAAGAAAAATGCAATGTTTCGTTTCTTGAAAAAGCAAGCCAGGACTGACAAACGCATCAGTGAAGCTGAACGAAAAACCATCGAAGAAATCATCGACAGAGAATTGGAAAAACTGGAAGACTAATCCTCTGCGACTCTTTAAAACTAAAAAGCCGGACCTCAATCGAGATCCGGCTTATTTATTCAAAAGTATTTTATTCTACTCTTCTTCTTTTCTGGCCTGACCGTCACCAATCATGTTGGTCATCATCTCATCGAGCTGCTCTGTGCTGAGTTGTTTTGCAATAATCTTTTTGTCTTTGTCGATCAGGTAAATCTTTGGAGTGCTTTGCACATCAAAAGTTGAACGGAAGTTGAGACTCTTTATGTTCGTTATCCCCGAACGAATCAAAACCATTGCGCTGTCGCGCTCATTAATCTCTGGATTATCACTTACGTTAACCCACTCTGTGAGCCCCTTCTTCCGGATAAATTTCATCCAGTCTTCGTTCTCAAAATCGTTACCTATGGCATAAACCTCTACTCCCTTATCCTTCCACTTCTCATAGAACTCGGCCAGTTTCGGCATTTCCTTTTTACAGTGTCCACAGCTCGACTCCCAAATTACAATGGCTGTGTAGTCTGCATCGAGATCGTAGAGCGAAACCCAGTTTTGTCCGGTAGTATCTGGAAGAATAATGTTTGGAACCACCTCACCACAAAGCGTATTCTCTTTGCTTTCAGCAGACTCAATGATTTCGGCAAGCTTGTCTTCTTTCATCCACGTTGCCTCGCCTGTCTTGTAGTACTGATTCACCATGCACACAAAAGCTTTGTCCATGCACATGATTTTTGAAGATCCGGCATTAAAAGTTATGAAGTGCACTACATATTTAAACATCTCATCATTTCCTCGTACCCGCTCAACCAATGCCGGACCTCTTTGGCAAATTGTATCCGGATTTTGTGGAAGCACTTTATTAAAGTATTTATCGAGCAGCGTATGGAACTGCTGATCGCGAACCAATCTCGGATCGTCCAGATCAGTATTGTCCCAATAATGATTCTTGTAGTAATCGTACTGCCATTGCTTTTTATCTTCTACTCCTTCGGGAACATCATCAGGCACGCGGATATCCTGAGTCATGTTGAGCATCTTGCCAACGAGCTTGTCACCGTGATTATCGATCAACTCTTTTTGGTAAGAAATCACTTCATTATTTAAGTCAGCAAATGCCTTTTCAGCTTTTCTTTTCTGCGATTTTGTAAGCGTTGAATCATTGAGTACTGTCTCCAGCGGACCGCGCTCTTGTTGCTTTTCTCTGATGAAATTGATGTACTCGTAAAAGATGCGGTTGTTTACAGACTGCACTACCTCCATATCTCCAATCATGTCGGTGGTTGATGTGTGCATTTCCAGTGGTTTACCGGTCACCAGGATGTCAAAATATTTTGGTCCTGGCAGCACTACGGCATACTTCCCGCCATCTTCATAAGACTTACCTTCAAAAGAGAAGTTACCTTCTGCATCAGCATAGGTTGTATCGTTGTAATAGAGTTTGTTTCCAAGGTAATTGGCGAGGTAAATTGTGTCTTTCGACACTCCATCAACCTGAAACTTCAATTGGTAATCGCTGCTCTGAGCAAAAACTGAGTTTGCTGCACAAACCATCAAGAAGCCGAAAACCAATTTTTGCAATCTCATTGTCATATTATCATTTTTTATTCATTCACTGAAAATCACCCGGGTTGCCCAAATAGCTTGCCAGATGACCGTGAAAGTAAAGTATAAGTTGTACTGCGAAATTAAAATTAACAAATATTTAAGCCCTGTTTTGAGCATGATGTTCTGCACAACTTTTCTTCAAAAACATGCATAGGAATTTTGGTGTTGTACCTTTCGATCGATATGAATATCTCTTTACCGAAATACTGTTCTGTTTGTGGAAGCTCCGAAGTGATCCCAGAGGTACCTGAGGACGACAATCGAAAAAGAGCGGTTTGTCAAAACTGCTCCACGATTCACTACGAGAACCCAAAAATCGTGGTCGGATGCCTGGCCACCTGGAAAGATAAAGTACTAATGGCGAAACGAGCCATTGAACCTCGAAAAGGCCTTTGGAATCTTCCTGCCGGATTCCTCGAGCTGGGCGAATCTGTGGAGGAAGGAGCAGCACGTGAAGTTCTCGAAGAAACCGAGGCAGAAGTGGAAATCAAACAACTGCATACCATTTATAACCTGGTACACGTCAGTCAGGTCTACATGCATTTTTTGGCTGAAGTAAAAGACGGAAAATTTGGCTGCGGCCCTGAAAGTTCTGAGGTAGAGCTCATGACCCGGGCGGAAATTCCCTGGGATGAAATTGCTTTCAGCTCAACTGCCTACGCTTTAAAGAAGTTTTTTGACGATCCCGATTACAAAGGAGTCCACATCGGAGGGTGGATCGAAGGCCATGAAGATTAGATTAGAAACACTGGTAGATTGCCCTTTTGAAAAAGTGAAGGACAACTTTGGAGAAGACCTTTTTAACTACCTCGCCCCTCCTCCATTTATTGCATCGAGCGAAGCCTACGAAGGAGACAACATTGGTGATCAAATCATCATGAAGTTTCACTTACCTTTCCCCGGAAAATGGATCTCTGAAATCACAAGCAGAGACGAAACTAAAGATCGATATCAGTTTGAAGATCTAGGTGTTAAGCTACCTTTAGGATTGGCCTCCTGGCATCACAAACATATCGTGGAAAAAGTGAACGAGAGACAAACAAAAATTGTAGACGACATGAATTTCACAGTGAAAAACTGGATTTTGAAAATCCCTGTTTACCTGGGACTCTACTCAGGGTTCGCACCACGGAAATTCAAGTATCGATCCTACTTTAAAAAGCTTAAGAATGAATAAAACAATTACGATAATCGGTTGTGGCTGGCTCGGATTGGAGCTGGGAAAAGCACTTGTGAAAAAGAATTTCAAGGTGAAAGGAACTACAACGAACAAGGAGAAGCTAGAAACTTTAGGGTCTCACGGAATAAAAGGCAGTGTGCTAAGTCTGGGGCACAAATTTGATGGTAACTGGGGCGACTTGCTCCAGACAGATGTGGTTGTGGTCGATATTCCACCGAGTATTTCTCCACAAAACCCAGAACTTCCACTGCGACAAATTCGCGATGCCATCAGTCATTCGAAATGCCAGCGAGTGATTTACACCAGTGCCACCTCCGTTTACCCTTCACACAACTCTACCGTCACTGAAAAAGACGCGAAGTACATCGAAAGCCCTCATTCGGGAACTGTCATGCTTGATCTCGAGGATGTGTTTACAGACAGCGATGGTTTTGACACGACAGTTTTGCGACTGGCTGGACTTGTCGGTGGAGATCGGTTGCCCGGAAAAAGCAGAGCTGGAAAATCCGTGAAGAATGGCGGAGCTCCAATGAATCTGGTTCACAGAAGCGATGTGATAAACGCGATTGAAGCAGTCATCAATCAGGATTACTTTGGTGATGTGTTCAATGTTTGTGCTGACGCTCACCCTACAAGAAAGGAGTTTTACACAACCGTTGCTCAAAAGCTCAACCTCGAACTTCCAGTTTTCGAGGACAACGAAAAAGGCGATTTTAAGATCGTGAGCAACGAGAAAATCAAAAAAGAAATCGGTGTGAAATTCGGTGAGATTTTGAGAGAAAGCGACTTCAAAGAGACTGCCTAGCTTTTTAAAGGAAGACGGTTATGGAATTTTTCAGCGGATTTCATCCTATTGATAAAAACGCATGAGGCACTTCCTTAAAATCTGGTTATTGGCTATCACTGCCTTGCTGTCGCTCTCGGGCTGCTACCGCTTTGGAAGGCAAATTCACACAAAAGATGGGTACTCTAAAGTGCCGCAACAACAAGGAAAACTGGCTGTAGATTTACTCGTGGAAAAGGTCGGGCAAAATACTTTTCAGATTTACTGGGAAGACACTCTTGACCAAAGTGAATACGAGTTGAATGTTTTCCCTCTCGGGCCGAACTACGAAAGGGCCTGTGCCGGCAATTCTGAAAACGTGAATTCAATCATCGTACAATCTGATAAGGCTGAGATAGAACTTATCATTAGATCAGCACCAAAAGTTCCTTTACCTCAGACGGAACACTCTGACAATAAACTAGTCGCTATTGATATTCAGAAAGTGGGAAACGCCTACAGACACCGCACAATAAATCAAATCGAGTACGAACCTATTGTGTTAAAACTCGAAGACGGACTAAAGGCCTCATATGAATTGGAGTCTAGTAGAGATGTGTTTCTGATTCATCATGCTCCGATGAATGAAGGACCTTTTATGCCTAGGTTAGGTCCTTCTGACGATCTTCGAATTTTTCGAAATGACAATTACTACATCGATGTGAACACCGGCAAAATCAGAACTGGGAAGGCCTGGCTTCACCTACTAGGCTTAAAGAAATTCATGGGTCGATCATTGAGGGTGGTACATCCTTACCATCAATACCTAGCGAAAGATGGAAAGAAAGTCTTGGGGAAAACCTTAATTGAAGATAAGTTCGCAGATATGACTCAGTTCAATTACTCACTTTTTAATATTACTGCGTATGAATTTCCGTACTAGCCAACTTTTTTTGATCCTGGCTTCATTGAGCTTTTTTGCTTGCCAAAACAATAGTCAGCTCGAGATTGAAAAGGTGGAAGAAACTTTTGTGAGCCGCGAAGGAGCAAAAGTCTACTTCTCTTATCCGAGAATTGAATCTGGGCCAGCTGACAGCATAAAAGTGGTGCTCAACGAGTGGATGAAAAACATTGCAGAGTTAAGAGAAAAGAAAGTTGCAGAAAAAGAATTCACCAAGTCTGAAGCAGACATCGTCTACGAGTACTCCATACTTTTTCAAAACGATTCTCTTTTGAGCCTCGAAAACCGAACAATTTATCAGGCTTCAACAGATCAAAACGTACCGATTGTTTATCGGCCAATCATAATGAATCATCAAAATGGAAATGGTTACATCGCTCCAGAATCCTTGTGGCCAAATTTTGAACGATCGAAACTCATTCCCTACCTGGAAAAAACGATGTCGAGCTTTCACTACAAACCGAACATGAATGCTTACAAGGAAGGATCCGGGTACCTTTTTTCTTTTGCGATGACGGAAGACTCACTAATTGTTTACCCCGGAAATGAAGGAGAATTCTTTAGTTACGACAGGCTGCCAATTGCCTTTTCCGAACTTCAAATGGACACAAATTAAGTTAGTTGCGAATGCAGTCTTCGATGGAATCGAAGTATTGAATATCGAGTTTGTCAAACGGAAAGTTGGGGTGTGACTTTTCAATTGATGCTCTACCCGCCTCTACAGCTTTTTTGAACCAGCCTTCTTCAGGCAAAATTTTTCGGTGAACAGTTAGTCCAAATTCCATCAGTTTTTGTTTCCATTCTACAAAATACCACTCCATAGTGGGCTGATGAAAAGCTCTTAGAGAGCGCTTGTCAAAAATGAATTTATTGATCTTGTGCTCCTTGATTACAGGAGTCATCTTTTCAAAGAAATCTACGAATTCCTCTACAGGAAGGTAGGTTGCTCGTGTTTCGCAAATCAGAAATTTGTTTTCGTCATCGCGAAAGCACTTAAAATATTCATTTTGCATTTCCAGATGCATTTTAAAAGTTGATGTTGTTTCGTTCGTTTTCATAAGGTCAAGCCAGTTCGAAGCCAATTAATAGGATATCATCTGTTTGTTCCTCACCTTCCATCCATTGATCCAGACTTTGAAGAATTTCCTCTTTCTGCTCCCTCAGATTTAGTTTTCGGGTTTTAAAAAGCAACTCTCTTAGTCTCCGAGCCAAAAACTTTTTATTTCGCGGACCTCCAAATTGGTCCACAATGCCATCGGAAAATAAAAAATATCTATGACTCTTACCAAGCGGCACGCTGACTGAAGATTTCAACGAAAGGTTCTTGTTTCCTATATAAGCAGAGTCACCTCGCAACGAATGAACTCCATCGGTGTCAGTATAAATCAATGACTGCCGGGTCCCATTAAAGCTGAGTGTCTTTTTTACTTTGTCATGTATGATTACACCAATGTCCAGACCGTGATGCAAGTCCTTCTTTTCCACTTCATGCCTTTTGAAGTAAGAACAGAATTGATTGTTGAAATCAGTCAGTAACTCTTTAGGATCGGAATATTCGGACCCGTCTATTACTGCATCCATACTAAAGCTGGCTACCATAGACAATAAAGCTCCCGGAACGCCATGTCCAGTGCAATCCATTGAGGCGAGGTAAGTATACTTTTCAGTTTCTCGCAACCACACGAGGTCTCCTCCAATTACATCTCGAGGTTTGTTAATTAAGATAGCATCTTTGAAGGCATTCCTGATCTTAGTTTCGGCAGGCTGAATGGAACTTTGAATGATGGAAGCAAAACTCAAGCTTCGATTGAACTGCTTGTTGTAGGTTTCTAACCGTTCCTTTTTATCCTTCAGATCAGACTCTACTTCAGACATATAAGAGGTGGTCATCTCGAGCATCTGCTCCAGTGAAGCGACCTTTTGTTCTAAAGCAGTTTGATCTTTAAATTGGGTGGGCATCCGAAATATTAGAGTTAGCTGTTAAGTTCGATTTAACGGGAGAAACTGGAGAAAGTTATCAGATATTCGGAGGAGATTTTAAACAGCTGATAGTCAAACTATTTTAAAATTTCATATAGGCAGAACCAAACTATTTCGTTTCATTCCTTTTTATTTGACCTGAGAAAAATAAAACTCATGAAGTACATTCGGCTGGTCATCCTTTTCATATGCTTTGTTCCGCTCTTTTCAAATGCTCAAACCGAAGCACTACGTGCCGGACCTATGCTCACTTTTACAGAAATGCGAGAAGTTGGTGTTTGGCTCCAAACTCGTGAGCCTTCTACCGTGATGATTGAATACTCCAACCCCGTTGCAGAAAGTTCGTTTACAACTCGCACCAAAGAGATTGTAACGACAGATGAAAACTTCGGGATTGCAAAATTCGAGATCGGTTTGCTGGAACCGGGAACAACTTACAGCTACACGATCTATCTAAATGGTTCTCCAATAGCTTCTGAATCTCCTCTGACTTTTACCACTCAACCTCTTTGGCAGCAACGTACAGGCCCGCCCAACTTTTCATTGGCTATTGGCAGTTGCGCATATGTGAACGAAAAGAAATACGAGTGGCCAGGAAAGCTCTATGGGAGTGGCTATGAGATTTTCGAATCGATTTATGAAAAGAGACCCGATGCTATGCTCTGGCTCGGAGACAATGTTTATCTCAGGGAGCCTGACTGGTACTCGAGAAGTGGAATTTTTCATCGTTACTCCCACACAAGGAGTCTGCCTGAGTTACAACCGCTTTTGGCTTCTTGTCCACACTACGCCATTTGGGACGACCACGATTTTGGTCCGGATGACTCAAACGGAAGCTTTGTGCAAAAAGACCTCACCAAAGAAGCGTTCAATGCCTTTTGGTCTGACGACTACATGATTTTTCCAGATGGCGGAATCACGCAGCAATTTCGATTTGGCGACATGGATTTTTTTCTGCTCGACAACCGCTGGTGGAGAACGGATCCAGATCTGGCTGAAGGCAAAAAACAAATGCTTGGAAAAGAGCAAATCGACTGGTTGATCCTCGCTTTGAAATCGAGCAGCGCACCATTCAAATTTGTAGCCGTTGGCGGACAGGTTCTCAACGACCATGTGGTTTACGAAAACTACTCGAACTTCGCAAAAGAGCGAGAAGAGCTTTTGAAAAGGATTGATGAAAACAACATTCAAAATGTCATTTTTCTTACCGGAGATCGACACAAAACAGAGTTGAGTAAATTGGAAATGGAAAATGTGACACTCTACGATTTCACTTGCTCTCCACTCACTTCCAAAGCTTATGATTTTAACAACGAAAAGAATTCGCTGAGTCTGGAAAGAACTCAGGTTGCGCAACGCAACTTCGGAATTCTCGAGTTTTCAGGAACAGAGGAAAACCGCAAAACAACGATTAGAGTTTTCGACTCAGAAGGTGAAGAGCTCTGGTCAGAAGAAATATTTACCGTTCGACAGTAATTTCTTCCGCTAACCATTTTATTGAAAAGCTCTTCGAGAAAACGAAGCTAAAACTGAACGGGTCTGTAAATTTGACGGCAAACAAACACCGTCAACCAATCATGAAAAGTTATCTGGGAAGAACCATCATCCTGGTTCACGACTATCAGGAAGCTTTTAACTTCTATCGTAAGTGCTTTGGTTTCAATGCCATTTTCGACTACACCACCACAGATGGCAATCGCTACTTACATATCGGGACAGATCCTCAGGACTCTTGTGGAATTTGGTTTCTCAAAGCTCAGTCCGAAGAACAGAAAGCCAGAGTGGGCAATCAAACCGCTGGAATGCCCCTAATGGTGATTTACACGACAGACCTCGATGAGCTCTACGAAAAGCTAAAGAAATACAACGTGGAAATTGTAGATGATCCTAAAGAACAGGCTCAGTTCAAATACTTTCACTGCCTCGACCTCTATGGCAACGAACTGATTCTAACTGAGCTCAAGGATTGAGTTGTTTTGAGGTGCTACTCGTATACGATTTCTGTGATTTTCAATTTTTCTTCATCACCACCAAATCGGAATGTGACGATATCACCTTCATTCTTTCCATTTAGAACTTTGGCAATAGGAGCTACGAAAGCAATCTTTCCTTCTTTCACGTTGGCTTCGTCAACGCCAACAATCTTGAAAATTCGCTCATCACCGTTTTCAGTGTTTTCCAGTTTTACGGTTGCGCCAAAGCGCACTTCGTCCCTGGGTTGTTCAGAAGGTTGGATCACACGAGCACTGGAGATTCGCGCATTAAGCTGTTCTAGCTTGCCATTCACAATCTGCAATTCTCTCCTGCTTTCACCGTCATCTTTGGCTGAAAGTTGGCCGCGTTCTTTATCCAATTCTTCGCGTTCTTTCTTTAGCTCTTGCAATCCAGTTGGGGTGACATAATTTGTGACACCGGGAGGCAGTGCTGCGCGATTCGGAATTATTGGCGGTTCTCCACTATCATCTTCTTTTACAAATGCTCTGCTCATGATCTTATCAATTTCGTTCTCTAAAGCATGCTGACAAAATGCGAGTCGAATTGTTTTGTTCAACCCTATATTTCGCACACTTTGCTTTGGGCCAGCAGCGAATTTACGAAACTCACAGGCATTTAATTGAGTAATTCACATGTTATAACTCTTGCTAAAACAGTTCAAAACCAAAGTTCGATTCGTTTTCGAAAAGTAAAAATTATAGTAGTTTCACCGCTTAATTTTCGAAGTGTGTGAAAGCTTAGCCGATGAGGTCTATTTTTGCCATCCTTATTCTGTTTCTTTTCTCTGGAAGCACTGTCAGCGGCCAGTCCTGGGGGAATTCTGTTCAAGAAATTTTGCAAGCACAGTATTCTCAAAACAACTTCGAAGGATTAGTTTTGCTGGCTGTAGACCACCAACCGAAACTGGAATGGTCTTGTGGGTTTGCCAATAGAGACTCCGGAAAGGTACTCGACATAAACACCAGGTTTGCACTGGGTGAAATCACACAATATCTTACAGCATTAGAAATTTTGATTTTGGTCGAAGAGGAAAGAATTTCGCTTTCCGACACAATCTCAACTTTGTTGCCGCATCTTAGCCTTCCTCGCGGGAACCTTACAACCGTAGAGCATTTATTGAGACACACCAGTGGCTATCCTCAGGAGCTTGAAGCCAGCTACGCTATGCGAAACAGTCCCAGAATAATTATCGAGCGGGCACTGGAAGATAAAAAGCGAATAGCCAAACTTGGAACCTACACAAAGAGCAACCTTAACTATCTCCTGCTCGGAATGATCATCGAGGAAACTACAGCTCAATCCTGGAAGGATGCCATGAGCGAAGATATCATCGGCAAGCTGTCACTCGAAAATACCGGCTTTTTGAAATGGGATGAATATCCCGAAAACTGGGCTGATGGTCACACTCACACTGATTCATCTGGATGGAGTTCAATAAACCTCAGTCATATCGAAAACTACTTCTCTGCTGGCGCCATGTATTCCACTGTAAAAGATCTTTTGTTGATAGACAAGGCTATTCAATCGGGAAAGCTACCAAACCCAATGGATCTATGGACAAGAGGAATCTCTACAAAATACCCGAAGGAAGACCTGGCGGGTTTTCGAGCTTTCAATTATCCTTTTTCGATCGACAATCCGCTACTGATTGAGCGCTACAGCAATTTTAGCGGAACTCAGGTCGCCTGGATTTACATTCCATCATCGGGTTCCACAATCGTGATCATGTCCAACGTGCCTCATACAGATTTGCATTCTTACGGCAATCTGGCCAACATCAAAGAACAACTCATTCTAAAAATGACCTCTTGCGGTGACTATCATATCGAGCCGTGTGAGGATCAAATACGCTAGGACCTGTCTCCTATTCTATTTCTTCTCTGATTCCGCTTGCAATATCTCTCTGGTAAGCCTTAATGATTTGCTTAAGCTCACTGAGAAAAAGGGATTGATCTGCTGAGATCAAAAAATCAGCTGAACGGGCCAGACCAAGAAACTCTGCTGAGGATTTATTGTCCTTCGTCCTTTCAATTTCTTTTGACCACTGGTCACTTCCCCAGGCGTTCTCTTTGTAGTAAACTTCATTAAATGCACCATTGGGTGTAATCAACTGTACCTGAACAGCAACAGACAGAACCGGCTCCGTTTCGAGCTTAATATCCTTGTAGCCGCGTCCTCCATCGAAATTCGCAAACGTTACGTAAAAGTGAATATTCAGAAGGTTATAATCCTCTTTGCCGGCAAGCTTCATGTAAAAGTTACCTGCTTTCAGTAAGCTACTGGTATAGTAGATAATCTTGTTTTCGGGTCTGAAGCTCAAATCTGTGGTAACAGCAACAGCAGCGTAGCCCGGCATTGTACCTTCAGTAATCTTTTTCTCCCCTTCCCAGGAAGTGTCTACTCCGATGTTTCCGATTGATTCATTGCTCTTGTTCTTCTGAGCTCGCTTTTGTGCATAGTCTGAATTGACTACTTCTTCACCGTTAGTTATCTCGAGTCCAGCTTGCTCCAGTTCGGTTATCAGATGCTGATACATCTCATTGACCATTTCCTGATAGGGCTCGTTTTCCAGTCCACCTAGTGTCACTTCAGAAAAAACTGCAGTTTCAGCAGTGCTTTCGGAGCCTTTCATTTTTGTGGCCTGCGAAATGGTGTAATCGTTGACAAAGGTTTTATTCTTCTTCAATGATTTTGCGGACGAGTTTTTGATTTTAAACTTCCCTTTGAGCTCTTCGCTGAGATCAACTGTTTCCCAATCTGTTTGAGAAGTTGCAATGAGCGCAAACGAAAAGCTGAGTAGTGCTGTGAAAATGATTCTCATGACGTTATTTTGTTTGGTTTAAATCTTTTCACAAAGCTCTTGACGGCTGACTTTTTTATCAATGGGGTAATCACCGTAGACCCCTGGATAAATCACACCATATTTATTAACCCTCTAGCTCAGCTCGGATAGCTATTCTCCAAAAAATATTTCTATTTTCAACCATTGGAAAACCACCACAGAAATGAGAATAATTTTCGCTTTTTACTTCTTTGTATTCTTTGTGACATCTGCTCTGGCGCAATTCGAAAGTGTGATTTCTCCAAAAGACACCGTCAGGATGTATGGAGAATGGGAAAATGGAGAGCGCACCGGAGAATGGGTTGCCCAGCACGAGAATGAAAACATCCGTTGGATAGGCAGTTTTGTGGAAGGAAAGGCAAACGGTGAGTGGCGATATTTTTACGAGTCTGGGCTGCCCGACAAAGTTTGCCAGTTCGACAGCGGAAGGTTGGAAAGTCTCACTCGCTATCCCAATCTTTCGAAAGAATTGACAAAAGTTGAAATCGATATCGAATCGCCCATCGATGCGCGATTGAGTGCAGAGTTTCTTTATCACGACAGAGTTCTTGGTCAGGTCATGCATCAAATGCTTGCAAGAGATCTGGGTGGAGAAAATATTGACGAAGATGTCAAGACACTCCAGGAATACATCGGACCTTCACTGATCTACTACGGCCCTGACGCGTTGATGAATTACTCAGATTATCGCTTCGAAAAAGCTGTGCAAACAATAGATTCTCTGAGAACTACTTACAGTGTTGACTATTGGCTAAACCGATCACTGGATTTCTCCTATCTCTCTTTTGATAAATTGGATCGGAAGGTTGAAAAGATGGTCATTGACCCTGAAGGACGACTGAGATACACTACCTGGACTTATTACACCGATGATCCTCAAAAAATTTATGAGAAGCTGGTTTACGTGGACGGCATTCTCAGGGAAGCTTACTACAGCTACCGCGATGAAGGTAACTATCAGGCGGACTTCTATTGGAAAAACGGAGAGGTGCACCACACCGGCCGCTACAAGGAGGGAAAAAAGCACGGCAGATGGGAATACTACGACATGAATGGAAAATTGATTAAGGTAGAGCACTATCGCATGGGTAGGTTCAACGACTAGTAAATCTTTTCCTGAACCCCATTCTCATTTTTCACAACCACTAAAAACGTATGACATGGATAACTACACAAAAACAGTTTTGACAATTATCGCAGCCTGTTTGGTGTTGCTCACTTTAAACCAGGTAAACCTAATCCCTCAGGCCAGGGCAAGCTCTGAAATCAGTGAATCTACTTTGAAGAATTACGGCCTGGTGCCACTCAATGAAAAAGGCGAGGTTGCCGTGAGTATCTCAAATCTCGAAGAAGTGAAAGTAGATATCGTAGGCATTAGCTCATACGATGAATTGAAAGTAGACATCGCTGAAATAGGTGGTGGATTCGTTTCTAGTGGAGGACCACTGGAAGTTAAAGTCGAGTAATTGCTTGCGGCTCCCTGGTTTCCAAGTGCTGGTAAACCCCAACTGATTTTGTGAAAAAATCATCCTATTTTCACGTCCTGAGTTATTAGTGAAATCAAATAAAACCTCCTACTTCATTAGGCCATAAAAATGGAAATCCCTCTTTTAAAAGATATCGTGATTTTGCTCGGTTTATCCATAGCCGTGATCTTCATTTTCCAGAAGCTCAAGCTGCCAAGCATTCTTGGTTTCCTGGCCACAGGAGTTCTATTTGGTCCCAGTGCGCTGGGCTTCATAGAAGCAACTCACGAGATTGAGATACTTTCTGAAATAGGGATAATCTTGCTTCTTTTCATTATCGGTCTTGAGTTTTCACTAGCAGAACTTTCGCGAATCAAAAAGGTCGTTTTTCTGGGTGGTGCCAGCCAGGTGTTGCTCACCACAGGTCTTGTCTATCTGGTGATGCTGGCCCTCGACATGAATCACAATCAGGCTGTTTTCTACGGCTTTTTGGTGTCGATGAGTAGTACGGCTATCGTTCTCAGCATCTTGCAAAAGCAGGGAATGATGAACAGCCCACACGGGAAAATCGCTCTTGGTATTCTCATTTTCCAGGATATCATAGTAGTTCCCATGATGCTTCTGACTCCGATGCTTGCTGGCGAAAGTGGTAACCTGTGGAAAGAAGTAGGAATTCTCGCAGTAAAAGTTGTGGCTGTAATTGCCATCACTCTCATTTCATCGCGCTACCTCGTTCCCCGGCTGCTCAAAGCCATAGTCGGAACAAAGAGTCGTGAGCTGTTTATTATTTCCATCGTTGTGATTTGTTTTGCCGTGGCCTGGGGAACTTCACAAATCGGCCTGTCGCTTTCCCTGGGTGCCTTTTTGGCCGGTTTGATTATTTCTGAATCCGAATACAGCCATCAGGCCACCGGCTTGATCATTCCTTTCCGAGAGATTTTCAGCAGTTTCTTTTTTGTCTCTATCGGGATGCTGCTGGATGTGACTTTTTTCGTTGAAAACATTGCCTGGGTACTGTTGCTCACTATTGGTGTTTTTGTACTGAAGTTTGTTATCTTATTCATTTCCAGTGGTATTCTAAAATTCCCAATTAGAACCAACCTCATGAATGGTTTCACACTTTTCCAGGTTGGTGAATTTGCCTTTATCCTGGCTGCAGTAGGGATGAATTACGATCTACTCGGTGACGAACCCTATCAATACTTTTTATCGATGTCTATTCTGACCATGGCCTTGACTCCATTCGTGATAAACTTTTCTGACAAGGCCACGAACAAGATGCTGACCAGAGGAATTTTGAAAAATGGCAGGAAGGCCTCTCCTTCAGCTGCAAAAGTTGCCGATGAGAAAGATGATCATGAGGAGCTTACCGACCATTTGTTGATTATCGGCTATGGACTAAATGGCCAGCACCTGGCGGACATTGCCAAGGAGGCTGAAATTCCTTGTGCGATAGTGGATATCAATAGTCAGAACGTGGAAGTAGGAAGACAAAAAGGTCACAAGGTATTTTTTGGAGATGCCTCAAACCCTTACATCCTTGACCAACTGCACATCCACAGAGCGCGTGTGGCAGTAGTAGCTATTTCTGATCCTCCCGCCACCAAGAAGGTGATTACTTCAATGCGTACCATCTGCAATACGGTTCACATTCTGGTCAGGAGTCGTTTCCTCAGCGAGACTGAAACATTCCTAAAATTGGGTGCGAGTGAAGTGATCAGCGAGGAGTTCGAAACTTCTGTAGAGATTTTCACACGAGTATTGCATCAATTTTTAGTGCCCGAAGAAAACGTCCACAACTACGTCCAGGCAGTACGAAAAGAGAATTATAAAATGCTCCGCCCCTATTTTGCTCAAAACGTAAACCTGGGACTCCCCTCCTGGCAGGATCTGAAAGTCGTATCTCTTAAAATTGAAACCTCAGACGAATCAATCGTTGGCTTACCTCTGAGTGAAGCAAAACTTCGCAATCGTTTTGGGATTAGTGTAATGGCTATCTACAGAGATGAAGAGGCTCACACGATAGTTGACCCCACCTTCGAGTTAAGAACACATGACCTTGTATACATCTTCGGTTCACCGGAGTCTGTTCAGGAATTTGGCAATGCTGTCAAGGACTAGATTTGTTCGTCAACCGATTTAATCTCATTTTTTATAGTGGCTACAGTTGTGCATTGATCGAGGCTAATTAGGAGTTCATTTATTTTTTATAAATTGCTCTCAACTTTACATCAATCAAATACTTATCACTATGAAAATTTCAGCCAAAGGCTTGAGCTATGCCTTCCTTATTAGCTTTTTATTTCTTCTAATTGCATGTGGAAAAGACGGAGAAGATGGAAGCGCCTACATCAACTATTCGTGGGACATCTATGTCGACAGTTATTCAGATGACAACCCTGATACTCCAGAAAAAATCTTTTTGGATCAGGAGTACCGTGTTTCTCCGGGCACATATAACTTCGATTACCAATGCTCTGATGGACTGGGAAACTACTGGGAGTATTCGGGTACCTATAAGATTTCAATCGTGAAGGGCAAAGAAGGTGAAGGTTTCAAAGACGGTGCAGACGGACGGGACCGGCTTTATGAAATGACCTTGACTGGGACCGGGTACTTCTCGTCTTACGGACCGAGGTCTGCAGATAGTGTCAAGGAAAAAATCACTAAATTGGAACCTTCGAATTTGCCAGAAAATGCTATACGAAGACCCGTGGGTCGTGAGCAAACTGAAGTCTATCAGAATGGCAAAATTGAAGTAGTTGTAACAGCCCAATGCTATGAAATTATAACTAAATAATGTATCAATGAAACACTTATCAGTACTCACCTTACTTTTCATGTCTTTCGTTTTACTCTCTTGTTCGAAAGACGAAGACAATAACTCTTCACCTTCTGAATCGGGACCTACTGATGAAGTAATAGTATCAGGCATTTACGCAACTGTGAATGGCGAGCAAGTTGGAGGCATTCATCCTTGTCCGGGAGAGGACAACCTGACAAATTGCAATATTAGAATAGAAAGTACCGGTCTGGTACGAATGAAAGTCACTACCTCAGAGGTGGATCAAACCGGTTATAACATTGAATTTTTTATCGATGACCTTGAGGATGCCACCTTCCCTTTGGAAATTGAGCAAATGGATGGTAGTGATGACGACATTCCTCTGACTTTTAGATACTACGATGGCAGTTGGTCTGGAGGAAATGAGTATCGTTATCAGAACTTTCCCGGAAGTGACGGAAACCTAAGCTTCACAATCCTCAACTATGACGGAACCAACATTTCAGGAAAATTCAGCGGTGAAGTGCACAAGCTAAGCAGCGCTGGAGAGATTGCAGTTATAGAAGACGGAGTGTTTGATCTGGAGCTACATCCCCAGTAAATTACCCTGCAAACCGATGAACAAAGTGAAGCCATTTTTAATCATTTTCGGACTATTTCTTTTTTGTAATTCTGTTTTCTCGCAATCAGATGGTCAGGCGTGTGTTATTCTTAGTGCTGCAGAATTAACTATAAATGGTGAAACCAATGTGAATTCATATAGCTGTGCACTGAGAAAGACTCAGATTAACGACACTTTGGAATTGACCACAGATTCGGAAAATTCCTTCAATACTTTCGAAGGACTCGAGATTGTTTTTCTAGTGAAAGACTTCGCCTGTGGAATGGATATGATGACTGAGGACTTCAGAGAATTGCTAAAAGTTGAGGAGCACCCTCGAATTGTTGTCACAATAGACAGAATTGAATTACCTCAGGATGGCGGGAAAAACTACAGCGGACCTGTTAAAGCCCGTATTAGACTCCATTTAGCAAATGCCGAAAGGCAGCAAGTCATTGAAAATGCAAGCATCCATCAAATCCGTCAAAAAACGATTTTTACAGGTAGCTATGAAACGCTTATCACCTCTTACAATCTTGTACCGCCATCGAGGATGTTCGGAGCTATTCAGGCTGAAGACACTATAGAAGTCCAGTTCGCCATTCAAATGAAGAAATCATAAACTAAAAAAGCGCGGCTCCTTTGAGCCGCGCTTTTCTGTTAGTTTTAGTGCTAACTTTTGTTGGTGAGGGTTAAATCACCGTATCGAGATCTTTTAGAAGCTGATTACTGCCTCAACTACTACTCCGCTAAATTCACCTTCATCGAAGCGAGTTCCTGCCCATCCGTCTCCGCTGTAGGTTTGCATTACGTATTCAGCTTTAGCGAGAATGTTTTTGGTCATGAACCAACCGGCTCCGGCATTAATTCTATCGATGGTTTTTTCCATTGCATCTTCAGTGTCCTTACCTGTCACGTTGTTGTAGCGACCACCAATGTAGAAATCTTCTTTCTCACCGATTCTGTAGATAAGCTCTGCCCCAATTTGTGTGAACTCACCTCCATCTTTGGCATCACTCACATTTTCGTAGATTCCGAAGAACTCCAGTCCGTGGAATTTCACGAAAGGGTTTACCTGGATGGCAGTCATTTGCCTGAACCTCGGGTTGAAGCGTCCGTCAAAATCACTACCTCCATCATTGATGTCTTCCATCACGTGGTAGTAACGTGATCCGGCACGGTCACCACCGTAGAGCCAGAATCCTGTTGTTTCACCCTGATTGGCGTAAACAGATCCAGTGAGTCGCACACGAAGGTCTTCTGTTACCTGATCATCGTATCCGAGTTTACCATAGAGAGATGGCTGATTATCGCTGTTGTCGTTCACCACTACATTTTGGTTTAGCTTGCCGTTGGTAGCACCAACTACAGCGAGAAATCCACTCTTTTGAATTGTGATCTCACCGAAAGGCTCAGTTGAGAAAGAGTCCATAATGTAGTTACCTACAAAAGGGTTGTAAATCGCGTTCGCGTTGTCAGACCTGCGGAAAACTGCGTCTCCGTAGCTGAATTGATCAAGACCGAACTTGATAGTGGCCATGTCCATAAATCCGCTAGCAAACCCTTCTTTGATGAAATCAAGCTTATCGATTTGAAGGTAACCACCCTTTACCCATGCTTCTGCGTGGTGACGTGAAGAGAGATAAGTTCTAAGGTGCATTCTCACGCCATCGTAAAGCTGTACATCGAGGTTTAGGTTGGCTGTTGGCAGGTTAAAATCCTGGCCGAGTTCTACCAAACTGTCTTCGGCATTTGACTGAGACAAAGCCTGGAACTGGATAGCAAAGTCACCTCCCACTCTTACTGCTACTCCATTAAAAGGTACCGTGTCTGTTTTAGGAGTTTCAAACACGTTGAGTCCGCGCTGGTCGTTGTATCTGTAAAATTGCATTTCAGATCTCACCTGCGCCTGTAGCCCGGTGGTGAACATCACCGCCAGAGCGATAAATGATATGATTTTTGAAAATTTCATGAGACTTAATTTTTTCGGTTTATTACTGATATAGAGTTATTTCGAATTTGATTGTAACTTCATTTCCTGTCTTGATGGTACCCCACATGGCTGTAGGAGGGTCAATGCCGTATTCCGTCATTTTAAGGGTGTATTCCCCTTTTACAGAAAGGCTATTGGCTTGCCATTTTTCCATAATTAGATTCATCCTGATGTTTTGGGATTCACCAGCGATTGTCAGCACTCCGTTTACAACCAGGTTGTTTCCACTTTTTTGGACTTTGTTTGACTTAAAAGTGATTTGCTTGTGGTCTTCAGCATTCAGAGCTTCATAAGTGTTTTCGTCCATCGATCCAGTTCCGCTTTTAATGGATTTCACTTTTGCAGAAAAAGTGGCACTTTCAATCTCTTCTCCTTCAATTACGCACAATGCAGTAAAATCCTCAACATCGGATTCCCAATCATGGAGTGTAGATGTTCCGCTCACGGTCATTGAACTTTCTGTAAGCTTGGAGCTGTAAGTTTGACCGATCGCCAGTTGACTCGCAAAAACTATTGCGATTGCTACTACTAAATTTTTCATGATATCGGTTTTTAAAATTGTTGTCTTCATCTCGGGATTATTACCCTTTGGTTCACATTGCAAATCACGTCAGAGAATGACAGAGTGCACATGACTTGCATCAGGTCGCAACAACAATTACCTCATCTCATAAAGTGACCGAATGCCACATTTCTTTAGCCGCAAGAAGCCAGGTCACGTTAAACATTGCTTACCAATCACTTACAGTTGTACCAATCCTTCCAATGGGGCGAATGGCCCTTATTTAAAGTCCACCTTTGTTGCCATGCTGATAGCGGAAAATGACCGATTCAGTCTATTTTTATTTGTTGTTTTAAAAAATGAAAAGCTTATGAATTTCAAATGTTACTTTTTGCCTCTTGCTCTATTGATTGTGAGTGGAACAGTGAATGCCCAAACTCTGGAATGGGGCGGTCGATTTGGAGGTGTTGGAGAAGATGTGATCAGAGCCATGCACGTAGATCAGGAAGGTAACACTTATGCCACTGGGTATTTTACCGACCAGGCAGATTTCAATATTGGTGAAGACACATACGAAATCGCTGCCGTTGATTTCTACGATGTTTTCGTAGTAAAAACAGATCCCGAAGGCAACTTCCTCTGGGCAAAAGGATTTGGTTCAGAAATGTTTGATTACGGGCAGGGAATCACTACAAATGCTGCCGGTGACGTTTTCATCACAGGAGTTTACTCTGGAGAAACGGATTTTGATCCAGGTTTGGGTCAGGAAATTCGCAACACCAATGGAGGTGAAGACATCTTTGTTCTTAAACTGAATGCACTTGGTGAATTTGCCTGGGTACAAACATTCGGTGGCGACATGTTTGACGAGTCCACTGGAATAGGCGTAGATGAGAATGACAATGTTTATGTGAGCGGATTTTTCAATGGCTCGGTTGACTTTGATCCTGGAATGGGAGAAACCATACTGACAAGCGTAGGTGGTAATGACAACTTTATTCTAAAAATCAATCCATTAGGAGGCCTGGAATGGGCCAGTCGCTATGGTACTGAAGACTTTGATGTGGCAATTGACATGCATGTTTCCAGTAATGGAAATAGCTACATCACCGGTTCATACGAAGGAACCATGGAGCTCGACTTCGGTGGAGAAATTGTGGAAATCTCTACTGAAAGTGAATTCTCTAGAGGTGTTTTCATGATTCAACTCAACACTGATGGACTTCTTGAAAATGTTATTTCTGTAAGCGGGGATCAAAACATGACTGGATATGCCGTTTCTGCCGATGATGAAGGAAATATCTACCTGGGTGGTGAATTCTACGGGGAAGCTGATTTCGATCAGGGACTAGGTGAAACTATCCTCTCTTCTCAAGGCTTTTCAGATGCGTATATCGCAAAGTACAATAGCAACGCTGAATTGTTATGGGCAAAGTCATTCCAGAGCTCCGAGGCAATTCTCAACTATGCCATTGACACTGACAATCAGGGTAATGTTCTCACATCGGGATACTTTGAAACAGCAACAGATTTCGACCCGGATCCTGAAAACGAGTTTATCCTCAACGAGAGTCCAGCAAACGCAACTGGAGCTTTTGTAAGCATTCTAGACTCTGAAGGAAATTTTGTGAAAGCTCTTGGCTTTGGAGGTGTAAACTTTCTCGACTATCACGGAGTTGGAGCAGATCAATTTGGAAACATCTACACAGCTGGTGCTTTCGAAAACACAGTTGATATTAACCCCGATGATGAAATTGAAGAAGAGCTATCAAGTGCTGCTTTCAGAGATAATTACATCTTAAAGTTTTCTCCAGTTCCTACTGGTATTGAAGAAATGGCTGAAACGAACGTCAGTCTTGAAGTTTACCCTAACCCAGCAGCTGACAAATTGTACTTGAATTCCGGATCTTTTCTCGTAGATGAAGAATATAGAGTGTATAGTATGCAAGGAAAGCTCGTTGAGTCTGGACGCATTTCTGGAGCCAGCTCGAGCATTAATCTCAACGATTTGGAAAGTGGGCTCTATTTATTGAAGCTCTCAAATGGGTCTACGGTGAAATTTGTGAAAGAGTAACATCGATTTCTTTAGGTGAATAGATAAATAAGGAGAAGGCAGGAGTAATCCTGTCTTTTTCTTTTTCGTCCCCATTCAAACCATCCAAAAATTCTTAAAAGCCCAAGAATATGCTCATTTATGCAACCAATCCATTTGCAAAGGGAAGATTTTACGAGCATTTTTACAACATGGAAAACTGGACCATGTTGGCGAGCTTCTTATTGGTGATGGGCATGACGCTCACTCTGCTAATCATTGGCTTTTTGCTTAGAGCCAGAAAAACATTCAACCAGCGCTTACTGGCTGCGGTTTTCGGGGCGTGCTTCTTCTACCTGCTTTACTATTATAGCTTTCTGTACAAAAGCTACTTTTTGGCAGGAATCTCAGTAGCTTTTGGCAACGGTTTGGGTTTTCTCATTGGACCGTTGCTCTACTTCTACGTGAAGTCTCTGGTAGTACCTAAAAAGTATGTAGCAAAGCCTCTGCTACTTCACCTTTCGCCCTGGTTCATCAACACTCTCTTGATTTCCTTTCCTGTGGCTATTAATATTTGGTTTGGCGATCCTTTTCAAACCATTCACGACTGGTACGCTGGTGTTGCAGACTACTACATCATAGTTGAAAACACCTTCATGTTAGGATATGCCTTTTTTACGCTCAGATTGATTAGTCGTCTTAAGAAACTGTTCAAATCGAGCTATTCTTCATTAGACGAAAAAAACCTAGAGTGGTGTCACCACCTGATTATTGGCCTTTCTGCAATTGTCATGATCGACATTCTTTACTCCGTTTACGAGCTTAACTTCACTCCACTGGCCTGGAATATTGGCAATCTAACCGCCTTTTCTTTTGTTGGTCTTTTCTCCTATCTGGGTTACAAGGGTATGTTGCAATCTCAAATTTTGATCCCTGAATTTCTATTGAAGTCGGAAACCACCAATGATTCACCTCTCATTCCTACAGAAAAAGATGAAGAAGTAAAACAGATTTCACAACTGGCTACTTTCTCTGACAGCGAAATTGAAACGCTGAAAAAACGCGTGGTACAAACCTTTGAGGTGGATCAACTCTACCTGGATGAAAATTTAAAGCTGCAAGATCTTGCGGATCGGGTGGAACTCTCATCCAGACAGCTTTCGGAATTGCTCAATCAGCACTTAAACATCACCTTTTACGATCTGGTAAACGACTACCGTGTAGAAGCCGTTAAAGAAAAACTGCATTCCGGAGAAGCACAAAACCTCACTTTACTTGCCATTGCTTATGACTCCGGCTTTAAGTCCAAAACCAGCTTCAACAGGGTCTTTAAAGCAAAGACGAACTACTCCCCTTCTCAGTACAAACGACAGGTAGAGCGCCAGGTAGTAGTCGGGTGAATTGATTAATAGCTCACATCAAAAAACAAACTTGATCAATAGTCCGATGGCGAGCCATCCATAAGCCAAGATTGACAGCCAAAAGAGCAGTTTTTCAACCCATCCTTTATCCGCCATTTGATGATCCATCGAAGATTTTTTTATTCGGCTGAGCCAAATCATCAGTCCCGAAACGAGCAGAAAACCAATGTTTAGGTAGAAGGAGTAATCTAGCTTAAAAAACTCTCTGTCACTTGCACTTTTGCCGCTACCTCCTTGCGGAACCATTTCAAAAAAGTGAAATCCGTAGTGCAAAATGAGCGAAGTAGAAACAAGGGCGATAAATAAAACAAGGAGGATGTAAAGTGACATCCGCCAGCTGTAGTACTTAGCATTGATTCTCAATACGGGAAATACAACGAGATCACTAAATATGAAAGCCATTATCCCGGCAACACTCACTCCATTTTCGTAAAGCAAACTGGCCAGAGGAATATTCCCCATCGATCCAATAAAGGTCATGAAAGCAGCTACTGGTCCTATCACAGTATGCTCAAGAACCTGAAAGAACGAAAGGTCAGCGTTCGATCCTCCAGCATCTGTTCCAATGAAAAGCCATTCGTAGGCCGATGGTGGCACAAAAGCGGCAATCACTCCGGCAATGGTAAACCCGACAGTGATGTCTTTCCACACCATTCGCCATTCCCCAATGTATTTTTTTCCGACCATGCTCCAGCCGGCTTTCGAACGAATCAGTTCTTTCCAGCTTGTGTCCTCGCCATGTTCGTGTTCCTCGCCTTCATTTTCGAGCTTCTTTCGAACCTTTTTAATTAGCTTCTTCGGATTCGTGATTTTTACGATTAGCCACATGGCCAGAATGAGCAAAATTCCTCCGATGTATTCTCCAACGATGAAATGCCAGCTCATGAAAACCGCGATCACCAGTCCAAGCTCGATTACCAAATTGGTAGAAGCCAGTAAAAAAGCCATAGCAGGAATAAACCCTGCTCCTTTTTTAAATAGCGAACGAGTTGTGGCCAGCGCTGCAAAACTGCAAGAACTCGAAATAAACCCGAAAAACGTTCCCAGTGCCACACTGCGAGCTCCACTTTTACCCATGGTTTGCTGCATTTTTTTCCGTGACACAAAAACCTGAATAGCACTGCTGACCACATAACCAAGTACAAAAGCCCACAGTGCCATCCAAAAGAATCCTGCTGTAGTGTAGGCTGCCTCTCCCCACTTTTCAATAAAACTCATAAACCATCTTTATTACATTGAAAATCTTTCGGTTGAGATGCCAGGTTTACTACTGTCATTGATGCAGGTTAATTGAACTGCACCAGATCATATTGACAATATTAGTGTTTTAAAAAGCTCACATCAAATTATTACCTTTGCCCTTCGAAAACCGGGGATTTCACCTCGATAAATAGCGCCCGGAATTCGATAAAAATTTGCGATAAACATGTTTGAGAATCTACAGGATAAATTTGACAGAGCCTTTAAAGTCCTTAAAGGACAGGGGCAGATTACAGAAGTAAACGTTGCTGAAACGTTGAAGGAAGTGCGCAGGGCATTGCTCGATGCCGATGTCAATTTTAAAACAGCCAAGGAGTTCACCAACACTGTGAAAGAAAAGGCGCTCGGTAGAGACGTTCTTTCGGCTGTAAAACCAGGCCAATTGATGGTCAAAATCACTCAGGAAGAGTTGGCAAAGCTCATGGGTGGTGAAGAGGAAGAGATCAATGTTCAGGGAAATCCTGGAATTGTGTTGATGAGTGGTCTGCAGGGTTCTGGTAAAACTACCTTCTCGGGTAAGCTCGCCAACTACCTCAAAAACAAAAAAGGAAAAAAGCCACTTTTGGTGGCCTGTGATATTTATCGTCCTGCCGCGATCGATCAATTGCACGTGGTAGGTGAGTCTA
This sequence comes from Halocola ammonii, assembly GCF_049334165.1. Classification (NCBI taxonomy): domain Bacteria; kingdom Pseudomonadati; phylum Bacteroidota; class Flavobacteriia; order Flavobacteriales; family Halocolacceae; genus Halocola; species Halocola ammonii. Next base: position 33,413 of record NZ_JBEGHD010000004.1, on the reverse strand, counting down.
TCGGTGTTGAAGTTTATTCTGAAAAGGAAAACAAAAACGCTGTTGACATTGCCGAAAACGCTATCAAACACGCCAAGAGCAACGGTTTCAACGTTGTGATTATCGATACCGCTGGTCGTCTAGCCATCGATGAACAAATGATGGAAGAGATCTCTAGCGTGAAAGCTGCAGTGAAGCCGACTGAAACGCTGTTCGTGGTTGATGCCATGACCGGTCAGGATGCGGTGAACACAGCCAAGACCTTTAACGAACGCCTCGACTTTGATGGTGTAATTCTCACCAAGCTCGATGGTGATACCCGCGGTGGTGCTGCTATTTCGATCAAATCCGTTGTCAACAAGCCAATCAAATTTATCGGTACCGGTGAAAAGATGGATGCCATGGACGTCTTCTACCCTAAGAGGATGGCCGACAGGATCCTCGGAATGGGTGACGTTGTTTCACTTGTAGAGCGCGCCCAGGATCAGTACGATGCCGAGAAAGCCAGAAAGCTCCAGAAGAAAATCGCCAAGAACAAGTTCGATTTTGACGATTTCATGGATCAGATTGGGCAAATCAAGAAGATGGGTAACGTGAAAGACCTGATGGGAATGATCCCCGGTATGGGAAAAGCCCTGAAAAATGTCGACATCGATGACGATGCTTTTGCAGAAATCGAATCCATCATTCACTCCATGACTCCGGAAGAACGCGCCAATCCTGACGTGATAAATGGAAGTCGCAGAAAGAGAATCGCCAGGGGAAGCGGCCATAACATCGAGGAGGTGAACAAACTTATGAAGCAGTTTGACGAAACCCGCAAAATGATGAAAATGATGGGCAACCGCAAGAACATGATGAACATGATGAAGCAGATGAAGGGCATGCCCAAAATGTAAAACACCACCCCATGAACCTACTGAGTGGTAGAGATACCTCAGCCAAAATCAAAGAAGAACTGGCCGAAAAGGTCGAGAAGCTCATCAGCGAAGGAAAAAAGCGCCCACATCTGGCGGCAGTGCTCGTGGGCGAGGATGGCGGAAGCGTAACTTACGTGAACGCCAAAGTGAAAGCGTGCGAGAAGATTGGCTACAAAAGCACGCTCGTGAAACTTCCCGATACAGTCACTCAGCAGCATTTACTCAAAGAAATCAACAAGCTCAATGAAGATCCGGATATTGACGGTTTTATCGTTCAGCTTCCTCTCCCCGATCACATCGATGAGCAGGTAGTAATCGAAGCAGTAAACCCCGAAAAAGATGTCGATGGCTTCCACCCTTCAAATGTTGGAAAGATGGTTCTGAACCTGCCGACTTTCGTTTCTGCGACACCACAGGGAATTGTGGAATTGCTGAAGAGGAACAAAGTTGAAACAGAAGGAAAACACTGTGTTGTAATCGGAAGAAGTAATATCGTTGGAACACCAGTAAGTATTTTGCTTTCGAGAAATACCAATCCCGGAAACTGCACAGTAACTCTTGCACACAGCAGAACACAAAACCTGAAAGAGCTCACTCTCCAGGCCGATATCGTGATCGTTGCACTTGGTAAACCCGGTTTTTTAACCGGAGACATGGTAAAAGATGGTGCAGTGGTAATCGATGTTGGAACTACGCGAATCAAAGACGACTCAAAGAAAAAAGGTTTCAGACTTCAGGGTGATGTCAACTTCGAAGAGGTGAGCCCCAAAGCCTCCTTCATCACACCTGTTCCCGGAGGTGTTGGACCAATGACAATTGTGTCTCTTTTAATGAACACTTTGAAAGCAGCCGAAGGCAAAAAAGAGCTAACTTAAAAGCCTGATGGCTACCCACGAGAAATACATGCAGCGCTGCCTTCAACTGGCAGAAAAAGGATTGGGTTCGGTAAGTCCAAACCCGATGGTTGGTGCTGTTATCGTTCACAACGACAAGATTATTGGTGAAGGTTTTCACCGGAAATTTGGAGAAGCTCACGCAGAGGTGAATGCGATCAACAACGTTGAAGACCACGAACTGCTCAAAGAAGCTACACTTTACGTAAATCTGGAACCGTGTTCTCACTACGGTAAAACTCCACCCTGCTCCGACCTGATCATCGAAAAGAAAATTCCAAAAGTGGTTATCGCCAACCTCGACCCTTATGACCAGGTGAATGGCTCTGGAGTTGAAAAACTAAAGCAAGCCGGAGTTGAAGTGATTACGGGAGTTGAAGCAGAAAAAGGAGCTCACCTAAACAGACGGTTTTTTATTTTCCACCAAAAGCAACGTCCTTACATTGTGCTAAAATGGGCCGAAAGCCGCGATGGATTAATGGACGTTGAGCGAAGTGAAGGTGATAAAGGAGTCTACTGGATCTCGCATCCCAACACCAAAAAGCTCGTCCATAAATGGCGAAGCGAAGAGGCGGCTGTGATGGTCGGTGCAAATACTGCCCAAAATGACAACTCTGCACTTACCGTTCGTGAAATTACCGGTCGACAGCCACTCAGAATTTTAATCGATCCGAATGAACGAGTGAGCCACGAAAACAGAATTTTTGATGGCTCCGTTCCCACAATCATTTTCGGTAAAGCAAACAGAACTCACGGAAACACTGAGTGGATTACCATCAACGATAAGTCCTCGCTCGTTCCTGAAATGCTTAGAACATTGCACAAGCGAGGAGTACAAAGTATCCTGGTGGAAGGCGGTGCAATAACTCTCACTGAGTTCATCCGCGCTGGCTGCTGGGACGAGGCTCGAAAAATCACTGGAGATGTACACCTCCTTAAGGGAAAGAAAGCTCCACATCCTGGAGTGAAACCGACAGAAAGCTATAATTTTGGCACCGATTTAATTGAAATCTTTTACCGCCAGTGATATTTCTGCTTCTGAGCATCGCCTGCTCTACCTTCATTTTTATCCTATTCAAGTCTTTTACCCGCTACAGAATCCAAACCTTTCAGGCGATTGTAGCCAACTACCTGGTGGCCTTTGCATTTGGCTGGTCCATGACCGAAGGCGACCCTACACTGGCAACCATTCCTCAAAAAGAGTGGTTCTCCTGGGCCATTGGACTGGGAACTCTTTTTATCACACTCTTTTATTTGATGGCTTTCTCCGCCCAGAATGTGAGCATCGCTGTGACCAGTGTCGCTTCTAAAATGGCACTGGTCATTCCTGTTATCATATTTGTAGTTATCGACTCTGAGGAAACTCTGGGTGTGCCAAAAATTGCAGGGCTTGTGCTCGCCATCACCGGGATTTTCCTATCGACACCTCCAGACCGAAAACACGGCTTCGACTGGAAAATGGTTCTGCTTCCGGTAATCATTTTCTTGGGCAGTGGTCTCATCGATTTTATTTTGGGCTACACTCAGGACACCTTCCTTTCTACCCGACAGGACGAACAACTCTTTGCCACAATTCCATTTCTCTGGGCATTTTTCCTGGGGATTCTTTTGCTTGTTTTTCGATTGATAACCAAAAGAGCACACTTTAGTCCACGCAGCTGGCTCGCTGGTCTGGTGTTGGGCATCGTCAACTACGGAAGCATCTATTTCCTCATCCGAACCTTCGGATCTGAACTAATGCAAAAATCTTCGGTAATCCCCGTGAACAACATGAGCATTGTGGTTCTTTCTGCTGTGATGGCAGCCATCATCTTCGGAGAGAAACCTTCTCGAAGAAACATCATCGGCCTGGTGGTCTCGCTGGCTTCCATTGCAATTATTGGCTGGTGGGTTTAGTTCGTTTGGGAAAACGGCCAATTGTGGTTTGTTAATTTTTTGTTAGCACACCGCCCTTGAAATAGAGCCATTAATTGAAGACTTTTGCCCGAATTTTAAGACACGAAAAGATAAACTGAAAAATATATGATGAATCCATGGCATGATGTGAGTGCCGGTGAGAATACTCCCGAACACGTAAATGCGATAATCGAAATCCCAAAAGGCTCTCGTGCCAAATACGAGCTCGATAAAGAAAGCGGAATGCTGAAGCTTGATCGAGTGCTCTACTCCTCTGTTTATTATCCCCACAACTACGGTTTTATTCCTCAATCTTACGGTGACGACAATGATCCGCTAGATATTCTGGTGCTTTCGCAGATTGATGTGCAGCCACTTTGCCTGGTGCCGGCCAAAGTGATTGGCGTAATGCAAATGATCGACAACGGAGAAGCTGATGACAAAGTGATTGCCATTGCCGACAACGACATGAGTGTGACCCACATTCAGGACATTGGCGATCTACCCGAACACTTCATTCGCGAGCTGCGCAGCTTTTTTGAAGACTACAAAAAACTCGAAAACAAAGAAGTGATCGTAGAAGAGTTTCAGAGCAAAGAGAAAGCCCTGGAAATCGTGAAAAAAAGCTTTGAGGATTACCGTAAAAAATTCGGTTAGTCTCTCAGCCATAGCATTCAAGAAAATCACCCGAAATTGAAAGAAATGGACATGCAGCTACTCGAAGAGCTTTGTGCAGTACACGCCACTTCAGGGGATGAAAGTGCAATGACCGAATTCATCCTCCAGCACGTGAAAAAAGAACAGAAGAACTGGAAAGAACAGCCACAGGTTTTTTCCGGTGATGAATTTCAGGATGCTGTGGTACTGGTTTTCGGGAAGCCAAGAACGGCTGTTTTTGCTCACCTCGACTCTATCGGCTACTGCGCTTCTTACAGCAACACACTCGTGAAAATAGGCGGCCCTAAAGCCAAAACAGGCACATCACTGGTTGGTAGAGATTCCCACGGTCCTGTAGAGTGCACTCTTGAAGTGAAAAAGGAAGACAAAAAAGACAAGGACGGAGAAAAGCAGAGTGGCAAAGAAGAAAAGTACTACTACAAGTTTCACCGCGACATCGACAGGGGTACTCCCCTGAGCTACAAGCCCGAGTGGCGCGAAGAAGACGATTTTGTGCAGTGCTGCTACATCGACAACAGACTGGGCGTTTGGAACGCTTTGCAGCAATGCAAAACAGCTGAAAATGCCGCCATTGTTTTTTCCACTTACGAAGAACACGGTGGTGGATCGGCTCAGTTTTTAGGTCGATTTCTTCAAGAGAAATTTGGAGTGCGACAAGCACTGATTTCGGACATTTCGTTGATTTCTGATGGGATCAAACACAAAAACGGAGTTGCAATTTCCATGCGCGACCGCGGAATTCCGCGCCAGTCGTATGTCAGAAGAATAGTTGAACTTGCCAGGGCGCATGACATCCCACACCAATTGGAAGTCGAAAGTGCCGGAGGAAGCGATGGAAATGCCATTCAGGGATCTTCTTATCCGTGGGACTGGTGCTTTGTTGGCGCTGCTGAAGCCAACTACCACACCCCTAATGAGAAAGTTTACAAATCGGATATCAAAGCGATGGTGGATCTTTATGAGGTTTTGCTGAAGGAGTTGTAAACAATTATTCTGTAGGGTGACTTTAATTGGGGTATGTCAAAAAAACGATTAGCCCTCATTCCCGGTCACTGTCTCTTTCCTGACCACTCTGCTTTGTCTCCAGATATGGAAACGGTGTTTTTCATGGCAGAAGATTTTGGCCTGTGCACGCACTTCAAGTATCACAAGCAAAAACTCATTCTTTTCCTCAGTGCGATGCGGTCGCATGCCGAAGAAATTGAAAAGGATTTCAAACTGGTTTATCACCAACTAAACGCTAAAAACAAGAGCGATTCATACGAGGATAAACTACTGAAAACCATTAATAAAGAGGGCGTTAACTCAATCGTTACTTACGATCTTGAAGATCACTTCTTTGATCGCAGAGTCCAGACGTTTTGTAAAGAAAATGAGCTTGATTTGGAAGTGGTCAACTCCCCTGCTTTCATCACTTCAAAAAGCCAGTTTGAGGAATATCTGGGCGATGTCAAAAAGCCATTCATGCACACTTTTTATCAGCGGCAGAGGAAAGACTTAAACCTATTGATGAACGATGAGGGGGCTCCATTTGGCGGCAAGTGGAGTTTTGATGCCGAAAACAGAAAGGCGTTGCCTGAGGGAATAGAATTGCCAGAACGAGTTACTTTTTCCGATACGGACCATACTGAAAATGTGAAAGAATTGGTGGATGAGCTCTTTGCTGATCACCCTGGAAATACTGATAATTTTAACTGGGCCACAACGCGCAGACAGGCGCTCAGCGCACTTGATAAATTCTTGAAACAGCGATTTGAAAAATTTGGACCCTACGAAGACGCCATCAAAAGCGATGAAGCGTTTCTGTTTCACTCAACACTTTCCCCCTATCTCAACCTGGGTTTGATCACACCATCTGAGGTTTTGGATAAAGCAATTGAGTTTTACGAAAACGAAGAAACTCACTTTCCGAGTGTGGAAGGCTTTGTGAGGCAAATTGCAGGCTGGCGGGAATTTATCAGAGGTATTTATCACAACTACGATCTCAACAAGAACTTCCTCAATCACAATCGGAAACTGAAGTCGTGCTGGTACGATGCTACAACAGGCATCGAACCGCTTGACGACAGCATTTCGAAAGCTTTAAAATACGGCTACACACATCACATCGAACGGCTCATGGTGATTGGGAACATCATGCTCCTTTGCCGACTCAATCCGGAAGAGGTCTACAAATGGTTCATGGAAATGTATGTCGATAGCAGCGACTGGGTGATGGCACCAAACGTTTATGGCATGAGTCAGTTTGCAGATGGAGGTATTTTCGCCACAAAGCCCTACATTGGAGGATCCAATTACATCAGCAAAATGAGCGACTACAAACGCCAACCTCCATGGTCCGAGATTGTAGACGGACTTTACTGGAAGTTTATTCACGATCACAGAGAACTTATCTCTAAAAATCCACGCATGAAAGTGATGCTCGGTTCTTTGAATAAAATGAAAGATTCGAAAAAGGAATTTTTGTTCGAAAAGGCTGATTCGTTCATTGAAAAAGTAACTTCGGCAAAATGAACCTGAGACTGGTTTTAGCATCTCTTTTTTTATCATGGTCGGCTTTTGCTTCCGCCCAAAAGATCAATGGCGTTAGCCTGGTTGGTCACCCCACTCCTGTAGAACAAAGCTGTTTTGATCAAATTGAAGAGACCAATGCCAATTGGGTAGCCCTAATGCCTTATGCTTTTGTGAGGCAAAACAGTGGTGATTTGATTTACAACACCGACCGTCAGTGGTGGGGTGAAAAAGCTGAAGGGGTTCAAAAGTGCGTAGAGATGGCCAAATCAAACAACATGAAGGTGATGATTAAACCTCACCTTTGGATTGGTCACGGAGCTTACACAGGCGACCTTGAATTTGAGACTGAAGAGGATTGGATCACCTGGGAATCGAATTACAGAGAATACATTTTGCTTTACGCTCGCATGAGCGAAGAATATCAACTCGACCTTTTTTGTATCGGAACAGAACTCGAGACATTTGTAACCGAGAGATTAGAATTCTGGTCAGCGCTAATCCGTGATGTACGACAAGTGTTTTCAGGTAAGCTTGTTTATGCTGCCAACTGGGACGAATATCAAAGGTTCCCTTTTTGGAAAGAGCTAGACTATATCGGAGTAGACGCTTATTTTCCCCTCGATGAAAACCAGACTCCAATAACAAGTGACATCATCAAATCCTGGCAGCCGCACTACCAGGAGCTAAAGGCATTCAGCATGTCAAAGAGCCTTCAAGTCTTATTCACAGAATTCGGCTATCGCAGCGTTGATTTCACAACCAGGCGCCCCTGGGAAAGCCATCGCAATGAATCATTAAATTTAGAAGCTCAAACAAATGCGCTCGATGCTATTTTCAACGTATTTTGGCCGGAGCACTGGTTTGCCGGTGGATTTCTGTGGAAATGGCATGCAGAAGACGAAAAAATTGATCCTAACCAAAACAACCGGTTTACACCACAAAACAAGCCTGCCGAGGAGGTTGTGCGAAAGTGGTTCGCCTGGAAATAATAGATGAAAGAAAAATTCACCAAACACATTTGGATTTGGCTCGGACTGGGCGCCCTACTCCTGAGGCTCTTGTTTTCTATCTTTCCACCCCTTGGCGAATGGCTCTACAGGACTCTTGTTTTCCCTCTCGTAAGAGTGATTCTGGACAATACGCTTGGGTTACTGCCTATCTCAGGGTTTTGGGTATTGTTGATCTTACTTGTCCTATTCTTGCTCAAGTATTTTTTGAAAGATCGCAAACCAAAACCCTCAATTAAAAAGAGAATCACCAACGGACTGAGCGTGATTGGTTTCGTTGTTTTTTGGTTTTTAACGCTTTGGGGTTTTCACTACCCTTTGTCCGACTATCAAGAATTGGCCGGCCTGGAACAAAGCGAATCGCCCGACCTAATCTCGTTTTATCGCTCAACACTGGTAGAAGCAGAAATCAACCGTGACTACATTCAGGGAGGCGCAATGAGTGACTCGAAGCTCCCCGACAACACAGTGAAAAAAATTCGTGCACAGGTAAAGGATGCTATTTCTGCCGCTGGACTCCCCGCCTACACCAATGTGACGTGCCGAGAAACCGGCAGCGGTTTTATCAGAAGATTGAGTATCCACGGATTTTATCTTCCCTTCTCTGGCGAAGGAATGGTGGACGGGAGTCTCACCACAATCCCGAGAGTTTTTACCATCGCCCACGAAATGGCACATGGATATGGAATTACAGATGAAGGTGAAGCGAACTTCGTGGCTTACATCGCATTGAAGAACACTACCGAACCTTCCTTGAATTATATTGCGGACTTTGTATTGTTTCGTCATTTACTCATGGCGATCTCCAGAGCTCATCCTGAAGAGTTTCATCAGCTTTATCAGGAGATTCCTGATAACATTCTGGCCGACATAGATCTGATATCCAGGGATGTATCGAAGTACGAAGACTTTTTCCCTCAGCTTTCGGCTCAGGTCAACAATGCTTACCTAAAGGCCCAGGGCGTGGAAAAAGGCATCGACAGCTACGATGATCTAATCATGCTCGCGCACAGCTGGAATTTGAATGATAGACAAATTGGCAATCAGAAGGAAAAGTAGACTGATCTTTAAAACCGACTTTTGCTTAAATCAGATTTAGTCGCTTGATCAGGTCATCCTTGTAAGTGCGGCTTATAGGGATTTCGCGATCTCCAAGCTTGAGCTGATAATTGAATGTATCGATGTCCTCGATTTTATCTACGTTCACTACAAAGTTTCTGCTGATTCTGAGAAACTGCTTTTCGGGAAGCTTTTGAAGAAAATCCTTGAGCGAAATCTTCACATTGATTCTTCTGTTGTTTACCACTACGGAGCAGTACTTTCCTTCTACTTCAATGTAATCGATGTCCTCGAGTTTGATCTTCTTGAGCTTATTTCCAATCTTGGTAAAGAAGCAATCTTTAAGCATCACATCTTCACTCCATTCATCTTCTTCGCTCTGATCATCCGTGTCGGCAAATTTGCCGGCATTCTGAAAAGCCAATTCGATGCTTCTTTCCAGAAGGTCTCTCTGAATCGGTTTTGTGATAAATGCATAAGGATTGGCGCTTTTAGCCTTTTCGAATACTGATTTTTCATCGATTGACGTGATGAACAAAACAGGGACTTTTTCTATCTCGTTGATGGACTTAATCAATTCGATCCCGTCCACATCGCCATTGATATTAATATCACTGATGATTAAATCGGGGCGTACCTCTGAAAACAACTTTAGTGCATCAGCTGCATTATCAACAACACCAGTAAGTTCGTGGTTTTCTTCTTTGAGTAAAATCTCCAGATTGGTTCGGACAACCTGATCATCCTCCACAACCATTATTCGAATTCTCTCTTCCATATCAAAGGGTTATCTCATAGGTAATTTTCAACGTCACAAGAGTACTGTTGGTTCCAATCCTTTTGCGATGTTAAAAAGCGCTGGTCAAATATATCAAAAGTCGATGCAATAGCTAGTGTATGGATCACTCTTTAAAGCAGAGCTTTTGAACAAATCAAAGTTCTTATTTCTTTAAATTTGCAAAAGAGATGAAAAAACAAATGAATCAAATAATTTCAGGAGGCCAAACAGAGACTGAAGAGCTCATTTTGGAAAAAACCAAAACGGGCGATCAAAAAGGATTAATTCTTTACGATGACAACGTGAACACATTTGATTTTGTCATCGAGTCGCTTATAAAAATTTGTGGACACGATGTGCTTCAGGCTGAGCAGTGCACGCTGCTTGTTCACTACAAAGGCCGATGCAAGGTGAAAGAGGGCCCGATTGAAAAGTTGGAGCCGATGTGCCACGGATTGCTCGACCGCGGATTGACTGCTGAAATCAACTAACCACCCAAAATGAAGAAAATATTTATCTATTTGCTGCTCACCGCCATGGTAGTGGCATGCGCTCGAGTTCCGATCACTGGCAGAAAACAAGTGAACCTACTTCCCGAAAGCCAGATGCTCTCCATGAGCTACACTTCTTATGATCAATTCCTGGATTCGAGCAATGTGGTTTCAAGCTCCGACAGCCGTGCTCAAAATATCAAATCGATTGGAAATAAGATTGCTGCTTCAGTCGAGAAATACATGAAGGACAACAAACTGACAGACCGTATTGAAGGGTTTGAGTGGGAGTTTAATTTAGTGCAAGACAACATGGTAAACGCCTGGTGCATGCCCGGTGGGAAAGTCGTTTTTTACACTGGAATACTTCCAATCTGCGAGACAGATGAAGGCATTGCTGTGGTAATGGGGCACGAGATTGCTCACGCTATCGCCCGACATGGTAATGAAAGAATGAGTCAGCAACTGGCTATTCAGGCAGGTGGAATCGCGCTCTCAGTGCTGATGGACGAAAAGCCAGAGCAGGCTCAGAACCTATTTTTGCTTTCTTACGGTGTTGGTTCACAATTGGGCCAGCTTGCCTTTAGTCGCCAACACGAATCCGAAGCAGATAAAATGGGATTGATATTTATGGCAATGGCCGGCTACGATCCCAGAGAAGCGGTGGATTTTTGGCAAAGGATGAGCGAACAATCTGGCGGTCAGCAGCCACCGGAGTTTTTAAGTACTCACCCCAGTCACGATACTCGCATTAGCGACCTGCAGGCATTTCTGCCAGAAGCGCTAGAATATTACAATCCTTAAAAAATTGCTTTTTGTAGCAAGGTAAACTGGTACTCTTTTCTCTCCCCCGTTTGCCTATTTAGTTCTGTTGCCGATACAACCCCGCGTTTGTTCATTGTAATAACGGTGGAAACCCGCGTACCATAGTCAGGAGTGACAATACATGTTGCAGAAACTTCTTTTTCCATTTCTTCTGAAAGTCCGGTGTCTGGCAAATTTTCTGTGAATTTCTCTCTACTCGACAGATGGTCCAACAGTTCGTCAACATTTAGATGCTCGCTTCGAAGTGAGGACCTGAGGCGACTTTTTAACAGTTCCACTTTCGGCCATTTATCGTTGAGATAGGCATTACTGATGCCGTGCACTCCAGAGGCAAGGTTACGATCCAGTCTGTTGTAATTCGTGTAGTAGTTTAGATCGTGAAGCGTTCCAAAAAGCAGGTTAAAGCCGTTGTACTGATTTCCTGTTTTTTCAAGTTTCTCCATAAATTCCTCTGGTGAAACAGCCGATTGCAAAAACTCATTAACGAGAGCTCCTCGTGATGGGGCATTCTCTTTCAAATTATCCAGGTCTCTGAAATTGGTGATTGCCGCAAACTTACCCGTGGCTGTCAGTCCCATCCACGTTCCGCCAGCATCGAGATCCTTGCCTGCCAGCATGTCTTTCGGCCCACTTGGCTGACGCCTGTCACCATTCCACCAGTGCATTGGTTCAGTGGGGCGCCTGTAAAATTCATCTCGATTACCAATCAATACGAAAGGATATTCCTGATTCTCTCTGAGTGTAAAAGCGATTGTGCACATATTCTAACAAAGGTCTCAATTTGGCAGAATGTTCGCTGAAGAGTTTTAGTGAAAGTAGTAATTTGAGTTGCTATCTTCGCCTCATGCGGTATTCGATAATTGTTTGGTTGCTATTCATGCCTCTGGTAGTTTTTGCTCAAAAAGCTTCCACCTGGATAGAATCTGGAGATCAGGCAATGGAAAGAGGTGAGTACTACACTGCAACTCAGCGCTACCACGAGGCCTGGCTCCTCGATTCCACTAGCTTCGACCTCACTGTAAAATATGCAGAAGCACTGAGGCTCAGCAAGCAATATCAGGAAGCCGAGCGACTTTACGACAAGGCATACCACAAAGACCGCGGAAGAATTTTTGAAAAAGGACTCTTCTATTTGGCTGCGATGCAAAAACTGAATGGCAACTACCGCGAATCTTTGAGGAACTTCAAACGCTACCACCGACAGGTACGAAGAGAAGAGGAGACTTACGAATTCAAGAAAACCGAGCAGGAAATAGAATCCCTTCTATTTGCAATGAACGCCAGGTTAGATTCGGGTGAAGTTGAAATCAGGCACATCTCAAGTTCAGTCAACACAGTGAATGCCGAGCTAGCTCCCTTTCCAGGACCCGATAGCACCCTTTACTTCGCTCGGCTAAAGACGGGAGCAGTCGATTCTGAGTCGTTGCCAACGGCAAAAATTTACGCCAGTCAAATGGCCTTTGACAGGTTCGGAGAGCCACTTCTACTCGACTCTAGCATCAATCGCAACGGATACCACCAGGCAAATCTCACTTTCACACCTGACGGGAAGCGAGTTTATTTTTCGAGATGTGAAGGCCAATCGAACTGCCAGATTTTTACAGCTCAGAAAAATGGTGATAGCTGGACAAACATCCATTTGCTGGAAAGTGTGAATGCTGAAGGATACAACTCGACAATGCCTCACTTTTCTATGATCGGAGAAAATGGTGTTCTCTTTTTCGCATCAGATCGCCCCGGTGGAGAAGGTAAAATGGACATTTGGTACAGTCAAGGTGAAGGCACAGATTTTTCTAAACCGAAAAATGTTGGACCAGTTTTAAACTCCATCGACAGTGAAGTCGCGCCATTTTATCTGGATAATAAACTCTACTTCAGTAGCGACTGGCACGAAGGGTTTGGCGGATTCGACTTATTCTTCTCCGAGGGAAGGCCCGATAAGTTTCAGCAGCCAATCAATCTCGGTGAGCCACTAAATTCGAGAGTTAACGATCTTTACTACACTTATTCAAAAGAGTGGAACGCAGGATTTTTGGTAAGCAACAGACCTGGGTCACTCCACGACAAGGGAGAGACTTGTTGCACAGATCTCTATGCTTTTTCTTACACCGACTCTACCGAAATCGACACAAGCGAATACGCCAGCCTGGAAGAGCTCAACGACTACCTTCCTGTTACACTCTACTTTCACAACGACCGGCCAAATCCTGCAACCCTGGACACAACCACAGAACTGACTTATCTTCAGACTTACGAAGATTACCTTTCACGAAGAGAAAACTATATCAATCGCGTTTCTAAAGGCCTAAGCGCTGAGGCGAAAGAGGAAAAGGTGCACGAGATGGAAGAGTTTTTCTCCCTCTTCGTGGAGAAAGGAATGGACGATTTGAATACGTTTATTTCGCTGCTGGAAAAGGAACTTGAAGATGGAAAAGAGGTGGAACTCGCCATTCGTGGTTTTGCCAGCCCCAGAGCCAAATCTGACTACAACGAGCACCTGGCGAAAAGAAGAATCAACAGCCTTGTAAACTACCTTCGGGAATACGAATCTGGGAAGCTCCTGCCCTATTTTGCTGATTCCGCAGCTTCTGGTGGTAGTCTGGAAATCATTGAAATCCCATTTGGTGAAACCAAGGCCGCTGCAGATGTCAGCGATGAACTGCAAGATGAAGATCAATCCATCTACAGTGTTGCCGCCTCTCTCGAGAGGAAAATCGAAATCATGAGCGTTCAACGCGACACAAACAAGGTTGAAATTTCCGAAATTGATCTCGGTGACGTGCCTCCAGAAATGGCCATCCCATTTACCTATTCGCTATCAAATAGTTTTGTAGACACCATGTCCATCGATTCGGTGATCGTCTCCTGCGATTGCATAAGCGGTTCTCTCCCTGGCGAATACATTTCTCCTGGCGATACCCTGGAGTTTGAGTTTTCTTTCAACTCTGAAGGTTACAGGGGTGAAGTATGGCGCAGAGTACTTTTTTATGTAAATAATCAACCAGAACCAAGAGTTTTGGAAATTCGCGCTTTCGTGAGAAGAGAAGATTAGCAGCATTAAGCATTTCTTTTAGATCAATAGTGAACTCTTCGTGCTGGAATTCGCGCAAAAGATGCGATCAATTGGGGTAATCTTATTTACTTTGCTCCACGAAAAAGCATAATCACACAAACTCATGAGCAATCCGAATACGGGATCGAAAAACTTCATCGAACTGCGAATAGAAAAAGACCTCGCAGAAGGCAAACACGAAACCATAAAAACGCGTTTCCCGCCTGAGCCGAATGGCTTCCTGCACATTGGTCACGCGAAAAGTATTGTCCTCAATTTCACATTGGGCCAGCAATACAACGGTTCCACAAATTTGCGATTTGATGACACTAACCCCGTGAAGGAAGAGTCTCGTTATGTTGAGTCGATAAAGCGCGACATCAAATGGCTCGGTTACGACTGGGGCGAAAATGAGTTTTATGCATCCGATTATTTCGACAAGCTTTACGATTATGCTGTAGAGTTGATAAAGAAAGGAAAGGCCTACGTTGACGACCAAAGCGTTGAGGAGATAAGCGCTACGCGCGGAACTCCAACTCAGCCCGGAACTGAAAGTCCTTACCGCAATCGATCTGTAGAAGAAAACCTCGACCTGTTTGCACGAATGAAAGAAGGTGAATTCCCGGACGGATCGAAAGTCGTACGGGCCAAAATCGATATGTCATCGCCAAACATGCACATGCGCGATCCGGCAATGTACCGGATCAAAAATCACCCACATCACCGAACAGGCAACAAGTGGCACATCTACCCGATGTATGATTTTGCTCACGGTCTTTCCGATTCTATCGAAGGCATCACGCATTCACTCTGTTCGCTTGAGTTTGAGGTGCACCGACCGCTCTATGATTGGTTTTTGCGAGAGTTGAACACCTTCCCATCGCAACAGATTGAATTTGCCAGATTGAACCTTAGCTACACGATCATGAGCAAGCGAAAATTGCTCAAGCTCGTGGAAGAAGGAGTTGTAGAAGATTGGGACGACCCGAGGATGCCAACCATCAGCGGATTGAGAAGACGAGGCTACTCCCCTGCTTCTATCCGAAATTTTGCTCAGCGAATCGGTGTGGCCAAGAGAAACAACGTGATTGATGTTTCGATGCTTGAGCACAGCGTTCGCGAAGACCTGAATAAAACAGCGCCAAGAGTTATGGCCGTTCTCGATCCGCTCAAGGTTGTGATCACCAACTATCCGGAAGGCAAAACCGAAGAGCTGGAAGTTGAAAACAACCCAGAGGATGAGTCTGCTGGATCGCGTATGATGCCATTTAGTCGAGAGATTTACATCGAGCAAGACGACTTTATGGAAGATCCACCAAAAAAGTTTTTCCGCCTCGGCCCTGGCAGGATGTCTCGTCTTAAAGGCGCATACATCATCGAATGCGAAGACTACGTGAAGGATGAAAAAACCGGCAAAATCACTGAGCTCCACTGCAAGTATTTCCCCGAATCGAAAAGTGGCGAAGACACCAGCGGACTTAAGGTGAAAGGAACCTTGCACTGGGTTTCTGCCGAGCATGCGATAGATGCTGAAGTGCGACTTTACGACCGACTTTTCACAGAAGAAGATCCAGAAGCAGACAAGACTAAAACCTTTATGGATTTTCTGAATCCAGACTCATTGCAGGTTTTGAAGAACTGCAAGGTTGAACCGAGCCTCAAAGCCGCTAATCCGGAAGACCGCTTTCAGTTTCAGCGACTGGGCTACTTCTGTGCAGATCGTGACATGAAAGATGAAAATCTCATTTTCAATCGAACTGTGACGCTAAGAGATACGTGGGCTAAGAAGTCAGGAAAATAGATTTTGAAGAGAATTTAATCCCACCCATTTAAAGCCCGACCGTTGTCGGGCTTCTTTTTGTTCGGTCGGTCGAAAAGTTGAACAAAACTCTATGTGGCGAGAGTTATCTATCTTTGAGGTTGAAAAACAAAAGAATTAAGCATGAAGACGTTGTTAAATTTTTTGGGAGCCGCTGCATTGATCGTGGCTTTTGCGGGATGCGAAGAAGATGAAGTTTTGGACAAAATGGTGATCAATGGAATCACGACAACCGAACTTCCAGATACCAATGACGATGGCGAACCTTGGGACAGCGATGGCACCGAGCCAGATTTTTTCCTGATTATCAAATCGAACGGTACCAATCTGGAAACTACCGAAATCATGAAAGATACACTTGCCTCTTCTGAACTCAACTTCACAGAAGGGTTTCCTATCTCCATCAGCAACACCCGTGATGTTGTGGACATCGACATTTGGGAAAGCGATGCTGGCGAAGAAGACGATGAAGACAGCGACTTTGTAGGAAGAGTTAGCTTTATCCCCGACTTCTACACCGATCAGCCAACCATCGTTCAGGCAAAAGATCTGGAGGATATTCGCGTTGTCGTTTCTACAAGCTGGGAATACAAATAAAAAAGCGACCTAAAAATCCTTTTAGATCGCCTTCCAATATTTTTAATCTCAGAAATTGTCAGGAAGGCAATTCCTGAGGAATGAAGGAAGCAATGTTTTGCAGCAGGGGATCGAAAACAAATCGCTGCACCACTACAATTTCTCTTCCCTTAATGTGACCGTACATCCGATCGAGATCGTACTCGGCAAGTTCGCCATTTGGCAAGTACTGCTCTTTTACACTCGGCTTGTTGTACAGATCAATTTTCTTGGCCTGTCCACTTTTGTCTGTTACTCTCACCGTGTAGGCAGGCACAGTATTCAAAAGTGAATCTTCCTGCGCTTCGGAAAGGTAATTCATGAAAGACTCAGCGTGCACTTTTTTGTAGAGCAACATGTAATTCTTTACTGCTGATGTATCAAAGTTTTCTACGTACTGATCGCTCATGGTGTGGTAAAGCTTAATGTCGTTACCAGATCCATAGTCAATTCTAAATGACTGAGCTGGGCGCTCGTGATTTCTCACGTCAATTTTGCTGATGTTTAAGTCTGGATAGTTGAATACCCCAGTGAATCGCCAGTCCATTTCATCTGTGAAAAAACGAGAGGCCAGGTGACCGCTAAAGCCTTCCATGTGAGTGATAAAGGGTTCTGGACTTCTTCCTTCTCCGGGAATTTCTAAAATCATGTAAGTACCAAAGTGATCTGGAGTAGCAGAACCGACATAGTAAATCTTTGAAGGCTCCTCCTCATAATTCTGATAGATCTCTACCTTTTTTCCCGAACCAGAAATAATTTTCAGTACAGTTTCTTTTGCCGGCTCTGGTACTGGGCTTTTCACTTTGATTCGATCAAATGTTTTGAGCAGTAAAGTTGTGGCATCTTCTCTGGCGAGATATTTTCCATTGAGATCCCAAAGCACATCGCCTTTTTCTCTTTCAAGAGTTACAGAAGCACCTGACTTGTCGGTGATAAAAATCTTAGTCACCGTTGAAGTGTCTTCGATGGCGAAATCAGTGAGAGGATTGCTGGAGAGAGTGCTGCTTCCTGAATCGGAAAGCCAGTAGGCCACTCCAGAAAGCGCAGCCAACAACACCAAAATACCGAGAAGTAGTAAATTCTTTTTCATATAAAATCTATGTAAATCTTCTTTTTCTTATCACAAACTGGACTACGCCAAAAATAACAACCAGCAAAATCGGTACAACCATATTGATCGTTTGCCACATTGTTTCTTCTGCTATGATTTGCTCCTGGTCGAGGTTTCGCAACTCAATTGAGCGAGAACGAACCGCAATCAACGACTCGTCATTGAGCATGTGGTTGAGGCAGTTCATCAAAAACTCGCTGTTGTCGTAAATCACTCGTTTGGCGTATTCATCGTAGCCCAACGGCTGAATCATGAGTCCCTCGCGTGTTCTCTTCACCCCATTTCTAATCACGTCTCCATCGGATATCACAACCATTTTCGAGTATTTCGAACTGTCTCTGAATGCAATGTCAGGATCGTTCAAAAGCGTGTCGGGCAAGCGATTGGTGAAGTTTGAAGTAAACTTTCCTTCCATCAAAACTCCCATCAACTGGTGAGGGTTGTTGTTTTCTCTGAAGTTGGGGTTGATCCCAACAATGTTAGTGCTGATTCGCACCGGTGCTTTCATCGTTCTCGAATAGTAAGAGCTCGCTAGCAACGGAGTCTTCTTGATCAACGGAGAGGCATTCACAGTATCAAGGCTACTTGCGAAAGTCAGTTTTATGGGGTCCAGGTTATTGACGATCGGGTGAGCAGTGTCGTGTGGAATGACAAGCGGACTGTAAAACCAATCGTAGAGCTGGACATTTCTCATGTTTCCTTTTGGACCACCATCGAGAGCAATCATGGCGCAGCTTCGGTCGATAACAATATCTCTATTGAGCCTGGCTCCGTAGTGGAAAAGTTGATCTTCCAGTCGGGTGTCGTTTGTGGTTCCCAGGAAATTCATTTTTTGCCTCAAGCTGTCCATGTCAGCATTGATCGGATCTACGAGCCACATCACGTTTCCTCCATTCATGATGTACTGATCGAGAATCAATTTGTCTTTATCGCTAAATGCGGAGTCTGGCTTGGCAATGATGATTGCTTCGTAGTTGAGAATACGATCGGGGATGCCATCCACTTTCTTTGTGAGAGCATTGATATCACCGTCAATTGTCGTTCGCTTTACTGCATAAAACTCTTCGACAGCACGAGTGAAGTCTTCTACCTCTGGCTCAGGCAACTCGCCATGACCTTCGATAAAAGCCACCCGCGGTTGTTTCTTTCTTTTCACCCGACTGATGGCACTCGTGAGCTCATACTCGATGTTATTCACCGAGGCATTGATCATTTCATTTGTCGGATCGGGATTTTGACTTTTGAGAAACTGTACTGCTGTTTCTTCGCCTTTGTAAGTGAGCAAAGCTCCTGGCCAAATTTTAAAAGCTTCTTGTACGCCCTGACCTTCGTTGTAGAGCATTGTAAACGACAAGCCTCTTTCGTACAGAAGTTGCTCGACATCGCTTATGGTTTTTCGATCGCCACTTTCGTAAGGGTCAATGAACTCGTACTGCACATTTCCTTCGCTGACATCGTGAAACTCATCCAGCTTTTCTCGCACTGAACGCTCGAGTCTTTTGTACTTTGCCGGGAAGTCGCCTTCCAGGTAGACTTTAACAAACACGACATCTTCCAGCTCTTTGAGAGTTTCTTTAGTGGCATCGGTGAGCGTGTGTCTGTTTTCTTCGGTGAGGTCGAACTTGGTGTAGGCAAAAGAACTTAGAAACACCACTACAGCCGCAATCCCCAAAATTAGGATGGCCTGGATAATGTCGTCTCGTTTCGTTTTGGTCATAATCTGCTTTGGGAATTCTACTCTTCTTTTCGCTTCAGAACGCTAATCACAGCGCATTATTGACCCGCTAATGTAGGTCAAAAGATCGTAATGAAAATGGGGGCTTTTGCCAAATTCTGTTGTTGTTTTCAAATCTATAAAGATGCGGGCTTTAATCTATTGAATCTCAGTCTAGCATTTCTATAAAATCATCTTCCGAAATGATGGACACACCCAGCTTTTCGGCTTTCTCCTTTTTGCTAGGTCCCATGTTTTCCCCGGCTATGAGAAAATCTGTGCTTCCTGATATCGAACCTGTGTTTTTACCTCCGTTGTCTTCAATGGCTTTCTTTAGTTCGTTTCGTGAAAACTTTTCGAACACACCACTAATCACGAATTTCTTTCCCCCTAGCTTATCACTTGCCGACTCGAGCTCCTTTTCGTCAATTTCGAAATTTAGACCGTATTCCTCCAATCGTTCGATCATTTTTACATTCGACTTGTCTTCAAAAAAGTCGATGATGCTCTGGCTGATGCGCTCGCCAATTTCATCCACCGCATTTAATTCCTCGAAAGAAGCCTTTCGCAAATAGCTAAGCGACTTGAAGTGTCGCGCCAATTTCTTCGACACCGTTTCCCCGACATAGCGAATGCCCAGAGCGTAGAGCACTTTTTCAAATGGCTGCTTCTTTGACTCCTCGAGGCCTTTCATAAGATTGTCGACCGATTTCTCAGCGAACCGCTCCAGCTTTAGCAAGTCCTCACGATCCAAAATGTAGAGGTCGGCTGCGTTTCCAATTAGATCCTTTTCAAAAAGAACTTCGATGGTTTCTTCGCCCAGTCCATCAATATTCATCGCTTTCCTGCTGATGAAGTGCTCCATCTTTCCCTTGATTTGAGGAGGACAACCGTACTCATTGGGACAGTAGTGCAGCGCTTCACCTTCATTTCTTTTGAGCGCTGTACCACACTCAGGGCAGTTTTTTATGTATTCAAAAGGTTTGCTCTTCGGATCTCTTTTGGAGAAATCCACGCCAACAATTTTCGGAATGATCTCTCCTCCTTTTTCTACAAAAACCTGGTCGCCTTCACGAATGTCAAGCTTTTCAATCTGATCGGCATTGTGCAGCGAAGCTCTTTTTACTGTAGTGCCTGCAAGTTGAACCGGCTCGAGATTTGCCACCGGAGTAATGGCTCCTGTCCTCCCCACCTGGAATGTGATTTTCTCCAGCTTAGTGCTTCCCTGCTCTGCCTGAAATTTGTAGGCGATGGCCCAGCGTGGGGATTTCGCTGTCATTCCGAGCTCGTCCTGCATGCGGTAGTCGTTGACCTTAACAACGATTCCGTCAATTTCAAAAGGAAGTTCGTGGCGCTTCTCAGCCCAATAGTCGATGAACTCCTGAATGCCTTTGATGTCCTTCACAAGAGCGATGTAGTTCTCTTCCTTCGGAGGGACTTTAAAACCCCAATCTCTGGCGTTAAGGATGCTTTGAAAGTGGTTGTCGAACTTTAGATTTTCACCGTAAAGTCCGTAAAGAAAGCAGTCTAATTCGCGATGTGCAACAACTGATGAATCCTGTAGCTTGAGCGTTCCGGAAGCTGTGTTTCTGGGGTTGGCGTAAGCCTCTTTGCCGGCCTCAGTTTGTTCTTTGTTCAGCTTCGCAAACTTCTCCAGAGGAAAGAAAATCTCTCCGCGAATTTCAAAAGAATCCGGGTGATCTCCAGTGATCCGAAGTGGGACCGTTTTGATGGTTCGCACGTTGGTAGTCACGTCCTCACCTTGCGATCCGTCCCCTCGCGTGACGGCTTGTTTCAGCTCACCGTTTTCGTAGCGGATGCCGATTGCCACTCCATCGTACTTCAGTTCGCAAACGTATTCAACTTTTCCACTCACGTTTTTCTTCACGCGGTTTTCCCAGTCTACAATTTCCTCCTGGCTGTAGGTATTGCTCAGGCTCAACATCGGATATTGATGCTCGACTTTCTCGAATTTATCGGTGATATCTCCACCTACTCTTTTTGTAGGCGAGTTTGGATCAGCCAAATCGGGAAACTCTTCTTCGAGCTTCTCGAGTTCTTTCAACTTCATATCGAAGTCGTAGTCCGAAATCTCCGGATCGTTGGCTACGTAGTAGAGATGGTTATGGTGATGGAGCTCTTTGGTGAGTGACTTTATCTTTTCCTTTGCTTCGCTAGTATTCATGTTTTACATCTTTATCGAAAATGCTGCGGGCTAATTTACCAACTCTCACTTTCAATTTCACCATGTAAAACTCACCTGTAAAAGCAGGCTCCACTGCTTCAGGCGTTTGCGGCATCAATCTGTAACCCACTCCTCCTCCGGCAGAGAACCACCAGAAAACATTGTAGAAACCGGTGAAAGCTCCCTCAACAGGAGTCACCCAAATTTGATCAACTGGCTCGTATTCCGTGCGTTCGTTTTCTCGCATTTCCACATCGATGTTTCCAGAACCAAGGTGAACCGCTCCTGCAAACTCCCATTTGGGTGAGAAAAATATAACGCGCTCGTAGTAGGCCGTACCATAGTTGAGACGGTACTTTGAATCTCCGTCAAACTGCTCGCTTGTGAGAAGCTCAATAGAAAACCAGGGGTTGGTCATTCCGTAAACTCCAATCCCAAAGCGATGGACTCTTCTGTATTCGAGTCCTGCACGAAAACCAAAAATTCTGGAGTTTCCGCCTCCGTCAAAAGAGTTTCTGGCATCCAGATCAAAATCGAATCGCCACTTCCTAAAGTACTGGTTGAGTGGCTGCTGCCCAGCAATAGTCCACACGGTGTCCCAATTTTGGGCAGATGCAGAGCTGGCAAAAGCGACTAGCAGAAGTGATACAAAGGCGATCTTCTTGATCATAAGATGTGCAAAATTACTGCAAAAGATTTGACTGTGAGTAGTTTCAAACGGGTTTAACACCCATTATCATACGTGGTTTTTCCTGCATATCCAATTTTAGTTCCACATTTTCAAATCCTGCAGATTGCATGATACTTTCTACTGCCTTGTCATTCGATTCGTGGATTTCAAAAAATAACATCCCGCCTGGTTTTAAGTTGACCAGAGCGTGATTCACAATCCGGTAGTAAAAGATGAGTTCGTCCTGATCGTCTACAAACAACGCAACGTTTGGTTCGTTGTCGTAAACCAAAGTCGACATTTCCTCTTTGTCGCGCAGTGGAATGTAAGGCGGGTTCGATACAATCACATCAACTGGCTGCCCGATATCCGCTGTCTTCAGTGCATCCTGCAGCACAAACTCAACTTCTAATTCATTTGCAGCTGCATTTTCACGTGCTACTTTCAGTGCTTCTTCAGAAATGTCGGCTCCGTAGACTTTGGCCTTCGGGATGAGCCTCTTAAGACCGAGGGCGATGCATCCACTACCAGTGCCCACATCGAGAATCACTGGACTTTGGTCTTTCAGCGAAGCACCAATCCAGTGAACGAGCTCTTCGGTCTCTGGCCTTGGGATAAGCACATCGCGATTGACTTTTATTTTGAGGTCCATGAAATCAGTAACTCCCAAAACGTACTGCACTGGCTCCAGCTTCAGCAGCTTTTTTAGGGCAAAATGAACTTTCAGGATGTCGCTCTCGCTGAGCCTTTCATCGGCTTTTACCGTGAGATCTGCTCTCGAAAAGCCCAGAAGTTCAGAGAAGACCAGCGCAGTGATCTGTTGTACTTCACGGTCTACGTAGAGGTTCTTTAGAGACTCTCTAAAGTATTTCGCTAAAGTTCCGAGTGAGTTGTCTGGCAATTTGGTATTCATAAATCGCTCAGCATTCCTTTAAAAACCATCCTCGCACTGGCGGGATTCGTGCAGAGCGCAACATCGTAGACATCGCAAACTCGCATCAGCATATTTATGTCTGGTTCGTGAGGGTGCTTGTCTAGAGGATCTCTAAAGAAAAGAACGAGCTGCACTTCTCCTTCGGCTACTCGTGCGGCAATTTGGGCGTCACCTCCGAGCGGTCCGGATTTTAAGCATTCAACTTCGAGTCCTGCGTTTTTGGCGTGCTGTCCGGTGTTTCCAGTTGCAATGATGTCGATGTCCTTGCGCTTAAACAAATCGATCTGATCCATCAGGAACTTCACCATTTCGGCCTTTTTGCCATCGTGGGCAATAACTGCGATTTTCATGCGGACAAAAGTAGTAAAACCTCAAGAGGGATTTTATGACCCTTATTTTACAAAAACCTGATATCCGTAAGGAGGTAGCTTCACATCACCCTCAGTGAAAATGCTGAGCATTTCGTTGTTAAAAATAGATTGATAGGTGCCATCGAGCGATTGCTCAAAATCCACATCTGCAGGTTGGTCGGAAAAGTTCAGGATGACCACCACTTTGTTTTCGCCTTTGGATCTGGAAAAAGCAAAAAGCGCCTGATCTTCAGCTGTAGTGAGGCGCTCGTATCTCCCTCCTTTCAAACCACTCCAAAGAGCGCGATTCTCGTGATGCGCTTTGATGAGTTGGCTGTAAAATTCTGAATAAAGTGCGTTGTTGAAATCAATCGAGTCTGACTCAAAAGGCGGACCTTCGATCTCGGCACTAACTTCCTGCCCTGTAAACATCACTGGCATTCCCGGAAGAGTAAACATTAAAATCCCAACGAGTTTGTGAGCTCTGCCAAATTGATCTTCGAGACTTCCTTTTCTCGTTCTAATTACATCATTTGTAGCATACAGCTCACGATAAGCATTTAGAGGAAAATCTCGTTCGTGCTGCTGGATAAAAAGGTCGATTGCCTCGGGAGGAAAATTACCGCTGCACACTTCAAGTAAAGTTTCGTGCAGCCTTGGAGTAGCTGTCATGTCGAAAGCTTCGCCATGAAAAGCAGGGTCGGAACGATCAGTTGCCATAAAAAACTGTTTTTCATCAGCTCCAATAGTCGCTCTCAATTTCTCCCAGAAAGTCAGCGGAGCCAATTCGGAAGCTGTACAATAAAACCCATCAACACCAAAGTTTTCCAGCCAATAGCTCCAGGTGTCAGAAATCAGCTGAAGCGTTGTGTCGTTCGTAAAATCGGTGTTCACCACCCCACTCCAAAACCTCGTCTCAATTTTTCTTGCAAGTGAATCGTTGAAGAGCTGAGGATAGTCTTCTGCCCAAACACTTTCAGAGCTTACTTGTCCAGAAGGCCATGTCAGTAAAATTCGAATTCCACGACTGTGACATTCTACCGAAAGGTTCTGAAAGTCAACGTCTGTTCCAAATGCCTCGTCAATTTTTCGAAAGTCGGTGAAAGCTTTAAAATCGTGAAGGATTGTATCGGTGATCAACTTTGATTCAAAAATCGGAGGTAAAACCAGGTAGTCAATTCCGAGTTCTTTTAGCCTCGGAAGATCTTCTACCAAACCATTTAGATCTGCTGTGGTACTTTGATCGTAGAGGTCAACCCGGTAACCAACAGCATTGTGTGTCCAATCTGCATGTTGCATCACCTGCGACTCCACCGTAGGGCCAACTTTTCGCACTACCGAAGTGTATTCTTTCGGACCTTCTCCATCGCAAGCTGTCAGCAAACAGATTGTCGAAATGAAAAGAGCTATGAGTGAAAAGTATTTCATTCCATTACTCGTCAAAGAGTGTGGGCTGACTAGAATCATTGTTCTTGTTCCTCTTTACTCCCGAGTGTTTTTCTTTCTTCGGGTTTGTATCTACATCCAGCTCAATGGGTTTTGAAACCTTATCTGGAGCTCCCAACTCTTGTTTCGAATCATCATCTTCTTTCCTTTTCTCAACGGACGAGGAACTGTTGTTTTCATCTTCATCAGAATCTTCAGACTCGTCTTCGCTCTCGCTCTCATCCGCTGGTTGAAGGTGTTCTTCCTTAAACTCCTCCCAGGCTTTCTCTTCGCGCTCTTCGTCTGCCTCTTCGAGCGTAACTTCCGTAACCGGCAGGTTGGTGAGGCGATTTCCCTGAGCTTTCAGGCCTTTCACCGAAATAAACTCTGCGAGATCTACCAATTCATCGTCCTTGTCGCGGGTGATCTTAAACTTCTTGTTGTACCGAACACGTGCAATTGGATGGAAAAGTGTAGATACCACATCCAGCTCTGAATCTTCATGATCTGAAATGAAGGAAACAGCCTTTGTAGCCGGCTCAGCAAGGAAACGTTTTACAAAATGTTGCTCCTTTTCACCATCGTAGTAGACTGCGCTGATCGGCTTTTCTGGAATCCATTTTTCCAGATGAATCATATGATCCTCAAAGTGAGTGGAAAGATCGAATCCAATGATTTTGTATTCTCCAGAATCGAGTAGAACGATAATCTTATCGTCCGGCTGGAAGTCACCCAGAAAACGTCCTCGTCCATCTGAGTTCAATCTTCGAATGGCTTCATCGTACCAAATCTTTCTCGCTCCGAGAGTTGAAACGCCTTCTTCCTTCAGTTCAACTTTTCTCACCGGATGCTTGGTCACCAGGTTTCCTTTTGCACCTCGACCTTTGATGGCCAACTCGGCAAAGTCGACTTCCAGTTTCAGTTTCTTCAGTCGCTGGATGTGCTTTAAGAACACGGTCACCACTTCGGCTTCTCCGTTCGGGTTGGCTGTGAAGTAAAGAACCTGTGTTTTGGCGTCTCCTTTGGCTATTCGGTATTCCTTGTCGCGTGTGATAGACGTCACCGGGAAGCGCTTCATGAAAGTTTTTTTGGACTTCCCATCGGTGTAAATCATGTTGTAGATCGTGCGCTTGTCGCCTCTTTTCCAAACCTGAGCGTGGATAATTCCCTTGCCGACAAAAGCCTTCGGGCTCACTTTGGTCACCTGCATGATTCCATTTTCGCGGAACACGATGATGTCATCGAGATCAGAGCAGTTGCAAACGAACTCCGATTCGGTTCTTTTCATGTTCGTGCCGATGAAACCTTCGCTGGCGTTCATGTACAATTTAGTGTTGCGCACTGCCACCTTAGCTGCATCGATGTTGTCGAAAAGCTTGATTTCCGTTTTTCTCTCGCGGCCTTTACCAAATTTGTCTTTTAATCGCTTAAACCAGGCAATCGCATAATCCGTGAGATTGGCCAAATCGTGTTTGATCTGCTCCATCTCTCCCTCGAGAGCAGCAATTTTTTCATCTGCTTTGAAGCTGTCGAATTTTGAAATCCGCTTGATTCGAATCTCAGTCAGTCGAGTCACATCTTCATCTGTGACCTCTCTCACCAGGTGTTTGATATGCGGTTTCAATCCTTTGTGGATCGCCTTTAGGATTTCATCCCAGGTTTCACACTCCTCAATATCGCGATAGATTCTGTTTTCGATAAAAATCTTTTCGAGCGATGCAAAGTGCCACTGCTCTTCCAACTCGCCTTTTCTGATTTCAAGCTCCTGCTTGAGTAAATCTTTAGTGCGGTCGGTAGACCTTCTGAGCATCTCATTTACACCGAGAAACTGTGGCTTGTCTTCATCGATAACCGTGGCGTTGGGAGCGATCGACACTTCGCAATCGGTGAAGGCGTAAAGTGCATCAATCGTTTTGTCGGGAGAAACAGCGTTGGGCAAGTGGATCATGATTTCCACGTGCTCTGCGGTGTTATCTTCAATCTTTTTTACCTTGATCTTCCCTTTGTCGTTGGCCTTTAGGATAGAATCTATCAGCCCAGAAGTTGTTGTTCCAAAAGGAATTTCGTTGATCACAAGAGTCTTCTTGTCCTCTTTGCGAATCTTGGCTCTCACTTTAATCCGGCTTCCTCTCAGCCCTTCGTTGTACTGAGAAAAATCAGCCATCCCACCTGATGGGAAATCAGGAAGAATATTGGTTTTTTTCCCTTTTAGAAGGTCGATTGAACCATCGAGAAGCTCGTTGAAATTGTGCGGTAAGATTTTGCATGCGAGTCCAACAGCAATTCCCTCACCGCCCTGCGCGAGCAAAAGCGGAAATTTCATGGGAAGCGTAAAAGGCTCTTTTCCACGTCCATCGTAGGAGGCGAGCCACTCAGTAGTTTTCGGATTAAAAGCTACCTCGTTGGCGAACTTGCTCAATCTAACCTCAATGTAACGGGGAGCTGCTGCGCGGTCGCCAGTAGCCTGATTCCCCCAGTTACCCTGGCAATCGAGGAGCAAATCTTTTTGGCCGAGCTGCACCATGGCATCACCAATAGAGGCATCACCATGTGGGTGATATTTCATGGTGTTTCCGATGACGTTCGCCACTTTGTGAAAGCGCCCGTCATCCATTTCCTTTAAAGAATGGAGAATCCTACGCTGAACGGGCTTCAATCCATCGTACACGTGGGGAACTGCACGTTCCAAAATTACATACGAAGCGTAATCGAGAAACCATTCGTTGTACATTCCCGAAACCTGAATTACATTTCCCAGGTCATCGGGTGTACCCGTGTCATTCACTTCCTCATTATTTTCAAGCTGGTCATCGTCCTTCTCTTCTTCTGCCATGGATCGATTAAAATAAAATTAGTCATTCATAGAAAGTCGAACTTAGCTCCCTTATGAAGCTACAAGCTCTTCCTGCTCTTCGAGCGAATCTACTTCAATTTTCAAGTTGTTAATGATAAACTCCTGACGGTCGGGCGTGTTTTTACCCATGTAGAATCTGAGCAATTCACTGATCTTAGATTCTTTCCCGATCACCACAGGGTCGAGGCGAATGTGCTCACCAATGAAATGCTGAAATTCGTCTGGTGAAATCTCACCCAGTCCCTTGAATCGCGTGATTTCTGGTTTTCCCTTGAGCTTGTCTATCGCTCTCAGTTTTTCTTCCTGAGAGTAACAATAAATCGTTTCCTTCTTGTTTCTCACTCTGAAGAGTGGGGTTTGCAAAACATACACGTGCTCTGCTTTTACCAACTCAGGGAAAAACTGCAGGAAGAAAGTGATGAGCAATAGACGGATGTGCATTCCATCGACATCGGCATCAGTAGCAATCACGATCTTGTTGTAGCGCAGTCCTTCCAAGCCATCTTCGATGTTTAGAGCTGATTGCAGTAGATTGAATTCCTCGTTTTCATAAACCACTTTTTTCGTCAGTCCGTAGCTGTTGAGAGGCTTACCTTTTAAACTAAAAACCGCTTGTGTAGCCACATCTCTGGCCTTGGTGATCGATCCCGAAGCCGAATCACCCTCAGTGATAAAAAGAGTAGTTTCTTCAGAGCGCTCGTCTTTTTTCTTGTCGAGATGGATTCTGCAGTCGCGCAGTTTTTTGTTGTGCAAGCTGGCTTTCTTAGCTCTTTCTCTCGCAAGCTTTTTGATGCCTGCCAGATCTTTCCTTTCTCTTTCGCTTTGCAGGATTTTCTTTTGAAGCGCATCAGCAACTTCCTGGTTTTTGTGCAGAAAGTTATCGAGTTCTCTTTTCAGGAAGTCGTAGATGAAAGCACGAATCGATTGCCCATCGGGCGCAATCTCTGTTGATCCGAGTTTTGTCTTTGTCTGTGACTCAAAAACCGGCTCCATCACTTTCACGGAAATTGCAGCAGTAATCCCCTGCCTCACATCCTGTACATCGTAGTCTTTCTGGAAAAAGTCGCGAACCACTCGAACATATGCTTCGCGAAAAGCACCCTGGTGTGTTCCACCCTGAGTGGTGTACTGTCCGTTCACAAACGAGTAGTACTCCTCTCCGTAGTGCGGTGCATGCGTGATAGCCACTTCAATATCTTCTCCTTCGAGATGAATTATCGGGTAAATTGGCTCGGTAGACATGTTGTCCTGCAACAGGTCCTGAAGTCCGTTTTCCGAAAAGTATTTATTACCGTTGAAATGGATTGTCAGGCCTCTGTTCAAATAAACGTAGTTCCAGATGAGGCGTTCAACGTGTTGAATCTTGTACTGATAGATCGGGAAAATCTCCGGGTCAGGAGTGAAAACTACTTTGGTTCCCTTTCTCCTCGAAGTTTCTTCAATCGGTGCATCAGTGGTTTTTTCTCCTCTTTCAAACTCTGCTAGTTTAATCTGCCCGTCCCTCACCGACTCTACGGCAAATTTCGATGAAAGAGCGTTTACAGCTTTGGTACCCACACCGTTGAGACCGACCGATTTTTTGAATGCTCTGGTGTCGTATTTTCCACCGGTATTGATTTTGGAAACACAGTCAACCACCTTCCCGAGCGGAATTCCACGACCGTAGTCGCGAACTTTCACAACATCGTCTTTAATATTAACTTCAATGGTCTTGCCATGACCCATCACAAACTCATC
Organism: Halocola ammonii; assembly: GCF_049334165.1. Taxonomy (NCBI): domain Bacteria; kingdom Pseudomonadati; phylum Bacteroidota; class Flavobacteriia; order Flavobacteriales; family Halocolacceae; genus Halocola; species Halocola ammonii. The sequence goes on along the minus strand of NZ_JBEGHD010000004.1, from coordinate 3,907 downwards.
GATGCAATTGTCCATAACCTCTTTCAGCAATACGTAGATTCCATCATCAGCAGAATTCCCGTCACCGAGTTTACCGATGTACATTCCAGGTCGCATTCGAATGTGTTCTTTCCAATCGAGCGAGCGGATATTATCTTCCGTATAATTCACTTCCTCTGCCATAAACTATTGATTTTGTTACCCTCTGAGAGCAATGCCGAGTGGATCTCAACTATTCATAGAGTTGATTCGACCCGCTAAAATTAGAAATTAACAGGCATTTGATTGGCGCTGGTGAAGGTCATTTATTAACAATGCTATCAACGATCTCAAAACCAGCACAGCTCCCAATTGATGCAGAAGGTGGTGCAGTTCCCGATAATTCGCCAGTTGCAAATTGAGGATAAAAATCCAATCCAGAGGCGAAATGACTGTGGCTGAGTGAACTCTATTCCCTATCTTTGAAGATGAGAGTGTCGTTATTTCTCGACACTCTTTTTTAGTCTAAGAACCGATTATTACTTACTAACTAACCTTTTATGCGATTTTTGACTTCCGCATTCGTGTGGATAATTCTGTTTTCTATAAGCCATTTTTCAGCTCAGGCTCAAATCAGCAGCGGTGGATTACCGCTCTCATTTACATCTGAACTGCCCGGTAAACAAAGCATTCCGACTGAAAGGATGCCAGATTTCGATTTGGAAAAACTCAAGGCTGAAGACGAAGTTCGGGAGCAACACAAAGACATTCCTTTCCGCTTTGCGTTTCTGCACGAAGTAGAGTTTTCATTATCAAGTCACGGTGAGTGGACTTCACTTGAAAACGGAATTGACGTTTGGAGAATTCGCATCATTTCTGGAGGAGCACATTCGCTCAATTTCACCTACAAAAATTTTAACCTTCCGAAAGGATCGAAACTCTTCGTTTTAAATCCGCAGACCAGGCAGTACATCGGTGCTTTTACTGAGAAGAACAACAAGTTTGACGGGATCTTCTCAACCACCCCGGTTGCAGGTGATGACATAATTCTTGAGCTTCAGGTTCCCAGCCATCTGAAAAGTGAGGCTTCGATGACGATAGCCACTGTCGCCCATGATTACAAAGGTATCTTCAAACTCGCTGCGGGATTCGGAGATTCTGGTGCATGCAACAACAACGTGGTTTGTCCGCTTTGGAACCCATGGGATGACCAGATTCGCTCAGTGGCACTGATCACTACAAACTTTGGTTCTGCCATTTGTTCCGGTTCTTTAATCAACAACACGGCAAATGATGGCACACCTTATTTCCTGACTGCCAATCATTGTCTGGTTGGGAACCCTTCAACCTGGAATTTTATTTTCAATTACGAAAGCCCCAATTGTAACCCTTCTTCTAATGGTTCTTTCAGTAACTCAATATCAAATGCTACGTTGCTTGCCTCTGGCGGGTCAGCTGATTATGCCCTAATGCAATTGAGTTCTACTCCTCCCTCCTCCTACAATGTTTTTTACGCAGGCTGGGACGCCACGGGGAACACTCCTCAGGAGCAAGTCGGAATTCACCACCCGAGTGGAGATGTGAAGAAGATTTCTCTTGATGATGACAGTGGGTTGAGTGCTGTTTGGGGCGGTGCACAAACCTGGCGTGTTCAAAACTGGGAAGATGGCACCACAGAAGGTGGCTCCTCGGGATCACCGCTTTTCGATCAAAACAAAAGAATTGTAGGTCAGCTCTATGGCGGCCAGGCTGCTTGTAACTTCAACTTCAACGACTACTATGGCAAGTTCAGCGTGACTTATCCGAATGTTTGTCAGTGGTTGGCTCCAGGTTGCAACACTTTAGTTTTAGATGGTTACGATCCCGACCCAGACGATCCTGATGATGGCGGTGGCGACAACGGAAGCGGCAACCTACTTGACCTGGGAGTAGCTGAAGTTGTTGAGCCAATTGGCAACACTTGCATAAATGAAATTGAACCTCAAGTTGTTATTGAAAACTTCGGTGATGTCACAATTACTGAAGCGGATATTGTCTACAGCTTTGATGGAGGTAACGATCAGGTGTTGGCCTGGACAGGTTCTCTGGAGGCAGGAGAAACAGAATTGGTCACACTTCCAACTATAGTTGTGAATGCTGGAGGCCATACATTTTCTGTAGATGCTTTAAATCCAAACGGATTTGTAGATCAAATTCCATCCAACAATGGTGAAGACACTGATTTTACAGTAGGTTCCGTGGAATACACTATGGAAATTATTACCGACCAATTTGGTAGTGAAACGTCATGGGAGCTTAGAAATATTCAAGGCCAAGTAGTCGCTCAAGGTGGACCTTATGAAGATCAGGCAAGTCCTGGTGAGTATCCACAGCCGATTGAGACAGTTTGTCTAAGTACAAGTTGTTATGGTCTTTATGTTTTTGATCAAGGTGGAAACGGGATGTGCTGTAGTGCTGGAAATGGTTCTTATACTTTTACTGACAATCAAGGAAATGTTGTTGAATCAGGCAGTAATTTCGGACCTTCTGACGTAAACACCATTTGCCCAGATGGACCTATTCCCGGTTGCACTGATGCCTCCGCTTGCAACTTTGACCCCGATGCTACTGAAGACGATGGTTCGTGCATTTTGATAGGTGATAGTTGCGATGATGGCCTCGCCTCTACCTCGAATGACACGATCAATGAAGATTGCGTTTGCGAGGGGACAGAGGCCGTTCTCGGTTGTACGGATTCGAACGCCTGTAACTACGACCCCAACGCTGAAGAAGATGACGGTTCATGTTTATTTACAGGAGACTCTTGTGATGATGGAGATGCCACCACGGGGAATGATATCATCACAGAAAACTGCGAGTGCGAGGGTGAAACGGTTCCAGGCTGCACTAATTCGAATGCATGCAACTACGACCCGAATGCTACAGTCGATGATGGTTCTTGTCTGATTCAGGGAGAGTCCTGTGATGACGGAGATCCGACTACGGTTGGTGATTTGATCAATTTCGATTGTGAATGTGAAGGAATCGTGGTTCCTGGATGTACCGATTCAAACGCTTGCAATTACAATCCGACCGCCTCTGTTGATGATGGCTCTTGCCTTTTCACGGGAGATTCTTGTGACGATGGAAACCCAGAAACGGTGGACGACACCATCGATGAAAACTGTCAGTGCGGTGGCAACACCGTTCCTGGATGTACCGATTCAAACGCTTGTAATTACGATCCGAACGCAACTGTAAATGATGGTTCTTGCCTTTTCACAGGCGATTCCTGTGATGACGGCAATGCTACGACAATCAACGATGTGATCACCGAAAACTGCGATTGTGAAGGCGAAACAGTTCCAGGATGTACTAACATCAACGCCTGTAACTACAATCCTAACGCTACGGTGAACGATGGCTCTTGTCTGATCGTTGGTGAAACTTGCGATGACGGAGATCCTTCTACTGTCAACGATGTGATCACAGCAGACTGCAATTGTGAAGGTGAAACCATTCCGGGCTGTACTAACATCAACGCCTGTAACTACAATCCTAACGCTACGGTGAACGATGGCTCTTGCCTTTTCACGGGAGACTCCTGTGACGATGGAGATCCTGAAACGGTTGACGACACCATTGATGAAAACTGTCAGTGCGGTGGAAACACGATTCCTGGATGTACCGATTCGAACGCTTGTAATTACAATCCTAACGCTACAGTCGATGACGGTTCCTGCCTGATCGTTGGTGTAACTTGCGATGACGGCAACGCTTCGACAATCAACGATGTAATCACCGAAAACTGCGAGTGCGAAGGTGAAACGGTTCCGGGCTGTACTAACATCAACGCTTGTAACTACGATCCGGATGCTACGGTGAACGATGGCTCTTGCCTTTTCACTGGAGACTCTTGTGACGATGGAGATCCTGAAACTGTGAACGACACCATCGATGAAAACTGTCA
>NZ_JBEGHD010000049.1:0-524 GCF_049334165.1 Halocola ammonii | reverse complement strand
GAAGAGCCGGATGTAAATATCCTGTTCAACGGAGTAGTTGCCGGCTACGGAGCTGAGTTCAACTTCTGCGAAGGCCAAAACATTTTGGTGACAGTAGAAGAACTTTCAGGAACAGCACCGTTTGACCTAACCTGGGAACTTAACGGTGCCTCTGCAAGTGCAACAGGAGTTGAAAACGGAGACGAGCTCTTCAACGGAACACTGGCGCCTGGATCGTACACAGTAGCCCTCACAGCCTTGAGCGATGCCAACTGCTCACTGAGCGATACTGATCCTTATTCAGTGACGGTCAACGTTAGTGAGACAGCCGGTTCAACCGAAACAGTTACCGCCTGCGAAAGCTACGAGTGGAACGGAACAGTTTACACCGAAAGCGGAGTATACACCAACGAAACGACCGTTGAGGGATGCACAACCATCGACACGCTCGAGCTGACGATCAATCCGCTACCGGATGCCAACTTCACCTTCAACGGAGAGCTTGCTGGCTACAATGCCCAGTTTAGCTACTGCGAAGGAACAGA
>NZ_JBEGHD010000048.1:0-542 GCF_049334165.1 Halocola ammonii | reverse complement strand
TGACAGTTTTCATCGATGGTGTCGTTCACAGTTTCAGGATCTCCATCGTCACAAGAGTCTCCAGTGAAAAGGCAAGAGCCATCGTTCACCGTAGCGTTAGGGTTGTAGTTACAGGCGTTGATGTTCGTACATCCTGGAACTGTTTCGCCTTCACAATCGCAGTTTTCGGTGATCACATCGTTGATTGTCGTAGCGTTGCCGTCATCACAGGAATCGCCTGTGAAAAGGCAAGAGCCATCGTTCACCGTAGCGTTAGGGTTGTAGTTACAGGCGTTGATGTTCGTACATCCTGGAACTGTTTCGCCTTCACATTCACAGTTTTCAGTGATGACATCGTTGACTGTCGTAGCGTTGCCGTCATCACAGGAATCGCCTGTGAAAAGGCAAGAGCCATCATTTACAGTTGCGTTCGGATCGTAGTTACAAGCGTTTGAATCGGTACATCCAGGAACGGTGTTGCCACCGCACTGACAGTTTTCATCGATGGTGTCGTCCACAGTTTCTGGGTTTCCATCGTCACAGGAATCGCCAGTGAAGAGGCA
>NZ_JBEGHD010000047.1:0-546 GCF_049334165.1 Halocola ammonii | reverse complement strand
AGTTAAGCCCACCAGCGCAGATGGTACTAGGTTAAACCTGGGAGAGTATGTCGTTGCCACTTTTTTAAAAGCCCCAAATAGGGGCTTTTTTTGTTTATAGAAACTTTTGGAGTTTTTGAATTTCCCAGTCACCTGTACTTCATTTCTTACGAAGTAACCCTTCCCTATTTCCTCACCCAGTCCTTACTTCCTTCATTAAAGTCCTCCAAACTTTCCCAGGTGATGAACATCGGTAGCATAGGCGGCATGAGTGGTTATTCGAAGTTTCCAGGTTTGTCGGTATACAGTTCGAGCAAGGGAGCTTTATCGATATTGACAGAATGTTTGGCCACGGAATTAGACAAGGAGGGTATTTTGGTGAACTGTTACGCTTTGGGATCAGTACAAACCGAGATGCTGGAGTCCGCTTTTCCGGGTATGGAAGCAGGGAGCAGTGCCAGTTCGATGGCGTGCTATTTAGTGTCACAACTGTTATCGAATAGCGGGATAGTGAGTGGCAAGACCCTACCTGTAGCGGGCTCAGGAATTTAATCTATCGCATTTCCA
>NZ_JBEGHD010000046.1:0-561 GCF_049334165.1 Halocola ammonii | reverse complement strand
CGGAAACTCTGCTCAGACGAGTTTTGAGATCACTTTGATTGACGACATTGCCCCAACGATTACAACTCCGGCTGACCAAAACGAATCGACAGATGGTGGTTGCACTTTTGAGATTCCGGACTACACAACTCTGGTCACCACTTCAGATAACTGTGACACGGATGTGGAGGTCACTCAAAATCCAGTGCAGGGTGACATCGTCAGTGGTGAAAACTCAACTCACACAATCACCCTCACAGCAGAAGATGATGCCGGAAACACAACCAGCACCAGTTTTGAAATCACTTTGATTGACGACATTGACCCGGTCATCTCTGAAAATCCACTAGACCGAAACGAATCGCTGGATACGAATTGTGACTTTGTTATCCCTGACTACACCGCTGAGATTTCTCCGACAGACAATTGTGATTCGTCAGTGGAGGTGACTCAAACGCCAGCGGTTGGAGCGGTGTTCAGCGGCCACGGAACAACACAAACCATTACGCTCACAGCCGAAGATAACGCAGGAAACACTGCCTCGGTTGACTTTGAAATTACGTTGGTTGATGAAACCGATCC
>NZ_JBEGHD010000045.1:0-566 GCF_049334165.1 Halocola ammonii | reverse complement strand
GCATCGCTCAAGGCTGTGAGGGCTACTGTGTACGATCCAGGCGCCAGTGTACCGTTGAAGAGCTCGTCCCCGTTTTCAACTCCTGTGGCGCTTTCTGAGTTGCCATCAATTTCCCAGGTTAGGTCAAACGGTGCAGTGCCTGAAAGTTCTTCTACTGTCACCAAAATGTTTTGGCCTTCGCAGAAGTTGAACTCAGCTCCGTAGCCGGCAACTACTCCGTTGAACAGAATGTTGACATCCGGCTCTTCGTTGATCGTTACTGTCGCTCCGTAGAGCTCCTCGGTGTCTTCGAACGTGCAGCCATTGGCATCGGTGATTGTGGTCAGGTCGATTTCGTAAGTGCCTGGCTCGAGCAGTTCCGTAGCGAAGGTATCTCCTTCTTCTACAGTTGCTGTTTGCTCAGCTCCGCCATCAACCGTCCAGGTGATGGTGAATGGTCCGGTTCCACTTAAGATCTCGCTCATCGCTACGTTCACTTCTGTTCCTTCGCAGTAGCTAAACTGGGCATTGTAGCCAGCAAGCTCTCCGTTGAAGGTGAAGTTGGCATCCGGTAGCGGATTGATCGT
>NZ_JBEGHD010000044.1:0-572 GCF_049334165.1 Halocola ammonii | reverse complement strand
GGTGCTGTTGTGTCCTGGATCGTGAAGAACTGGTGTGCTACCGAGGTGTTGCCACATGAATCAGTTGCGGTGAACTCACGGATGAAGCAATCTACTACTGGGCATTCCAGTGGCGTGGCTTCGATCGTGATGTTCGTTACGTTAGCTACGGCCGATCCGAGCTGGTCGTCTGTGGCGTTGATGATGAAGGCGATCTCGCTGCCGGCTGGTACGCTGAACGAACCTGATCCGTTTTGACCGTTTGCTCCATCGCTGTCTGACAGCTGAGTGAACACTCCATCAATCGTGTACCCGAACTCTTCAAAGGCTGGTCCGTCTACATCGGTGGTCAGGTAATCCCAGTCGAAGCTAATGGTCAGCGCTTTCGCTGCTGACGTAAGGGCTACAATCTGGCTGATTTCTGTATCTGAGTCTGAACTTTCCAGTGTCAGTCCGTCTTCAGTTACTTCTCCAAAACCATCTCCGGAAGTCGATGAGAACACCCATGGGGTGATCAGATCGTAGTCTGCTGAAGTTACCACCACTGAGCTGTCGCAGTTGTCTACCGCTTCTGCTGTTGTGGCTGGGATCTC
>NZ_JBEGHD010000043.1:0-584 GCF_049334165.1 Halocola ammonii | reverse complement strand
ACGATCCAGGACACGACAGCACCGGTTGTTGAGTTTGCACCAGCAGACACCACCCTGGAATGCGGAGTTGAGATCCCACAGGTAGCACCAGTGTTCTCAGACAACTGCACCGACTCACTACAAGTGAATGCAGCCTCGAGCATCGCTCAGCTGGATTGCGGATACGTAATCAACAGAAGCTGGACAGCGATTGACGATTGCGGTAACGAAACCACAGTGAACCAAACGATCACTGTAGTTGACACAACCGCCCCAGTGTTGAGCGCCACACCAGCAAACGTAACTATCGAGTGTGATGAAGACATCCCATCAATCACCATCACCGCAACAGACAACTGCGATGAAAATGTATTGGTGAACTTCACAGAAACGACCGAAGAGCTCGAGTGTGGATACAGACTGCTCCGCACCTGGAGTGCAGCAGACAACTGTGGAAATGGAGTGTCACATACGCAAATCATCACAATAGAAGACACGACAGCACCAGTCTTCACATCAGTACCAGCAGCGCTGACACTGGAGTGTGACGCAGAGATCCCAGCCACAACAGCAGAAGCGGTAGACAACTGCGACAGCTCAGTGGT
>NZ_JBEGHD010000042.1:0-599 GCF_049334165.1 Halocola ammonii | reverse complement strand
TCGAATACTGGAGCAGTTGTGTCTTCCACATTGATTGTCCATGTCGCTGATGTGCTGTTCTCACAGTTATCAGTGATAGTCCATGTACGCTCAATGGTGTACTGACCTGCGCACTCACCTTCAGTGATTACTTCACCGTTGTATTCAAGTGTTACATCTGTACAGTTGTCTGTGTAGTCTACTTCCAGCCCTTCGTTAGATGGTACCTGGTCGCATTCTACTGTTACATCTTCTGGGAAGAGCGTAAATTCTGGAGCTTCTTCATCAGTGAGAAGAATGCTCTGCTGGAATTCTGAAGTGTTTCCGCACTCATCAGTCACAACGTAGTCACGGATGATGTGTCCAACGCATCCTCCAGATACATTTGTGTCTTCGTAAGTGATACTTACATCACCACAGTTATCTGTAGCAGTGATGAAGATTCCTTCTTCAACATCGTCACATGGCATAGTAAGTTCGAACTCACCCTCTACTACTGGAGCAGTAGTGTCCACAATCGTAATCACCTGAGTTGCTGTTGAAGCGTTTCCGCATTCATCAGTAGCAGTGAACGTGCGAGTAATCACACTTTCCTGTGGGCACTCACCAGCAACAGATTC
>NZ_JBEGHD010000041.1:0-617 GCF_049334165.1 Halocola ammonii | reverse complement strand
GTAACTGTGACTCAAAGTCCAGCAGCTGGAGTAACACTCTCAGGAGCTGGAACAACCCAAACGATCACACTGACAGCAACTGACAACGCTGGTAATACCACGAACTGCACGTTTGAGATCACACTGATAGACACCATCGATCCGGTGATCACGTGCCCAGGTGACCAGACCGCCAGTGCCGATGCCAATTGCGAGTTCACAATGGCCGATTACACCGGACTTGGGACGGCTACTGACAACTGCGATGCAGCACCAGTGATTACACAATCACCGATTGCAGGTGACATCGTGAGTGGAACGACAACAGTTACTCTCACCGCAACTGACGCCTCAGGCAACACAGCCACTTGCACGTTTGATGTAGTGGTAACTGACAACGCAGCGCCAGTGATTAACACTTGCCAGAGCGATGTAAACCGCGACCTTGACGGATCTTGCGAGTATAGCCTCGAAGACTTTACCGGAGCGATCACAGCTACCGACAACTGTACACCAGACGCCAACATTGTCTACACGCAATCACCGGCAGCAGGAGTGATCCTGACTGGAGTGGGATCAACTCACACGATCACGCTCACTGCAACTGACACGAACGGAAACAGCTCTGACTGCACATT
>NZ_JBEGHD010000040.1:0-647 GCF_049334165.1 Halocola ammonii | reverse complement strand
CCATCTTACGATATCACAGCAAGTGACATCTGCGATGGAGAAGTACCTGTAGTTCTCACAGAGACCATCGAAGAGCTCGAGTGTGGATACAGACTGATCCGCGTATGGTCAGCAGTAGATGCTTGCGGCAACCCGGTAGCGCATACTCAAGTAATCACAATAGAAGACACGACAGCACCAGTGTTCACATCAGTACCAGCAGCGCTGACACTGGAGTGTGACGCAGAGATCCCAGCCACAACAGCAGAAGCGGTAGACAATTGCGACAGCTCAGTGGTGGTAACTTCAGCTGACTACGATCTGATCACCCCATGGGTGTTTAGCTCAACATCAGGAGACGGTTTTGGAGAAGTAACTGAAGACGGACTGACACTAGAAAGTTCAGATTCAGGAACACTGGTTAGCCAGATTGTAGCCCTCACGTCAGCCGCGAAAGCACTGACGATCAGCTTCGACTGGGATTACCTGACTAGCGATGTAGACGGACCAGCTTATGAAGAGTTTGGCTACACGATTGACGGAGTGTTCACTCAGCTGTCAGACAATGCAGGAGCAAACGATCAGTCAGGCAGTGCTTCTTTCGAAGTACCAGCGGGCAGCGAGATCGCCTTCATCATCAACGCAACAGACGACCAGCTCGGATCAGC